>NZ_JCACKO010000011.1:0-76179 GCF_059505445.1 Brasilonema angustatum
TAGTTATGTACGGGCTGATTACCGTGATTCACTAAGCAACGAATCGCACTTCCCTCAGCTATTGACTTGCATAGGTGGTTAGTAGCGCTAGTGAAATCTGAACATGAATGGTATTACGAAGTCAGCAAATCCACACCACAACAAGCATTGATGGCGTTACGCGAGGCTTGGAAACGTTGTTTTAACAAAACGGCTGGTCATCCATTGTTTAAGAAAAAAGGTAAGCGTGACTCTTTCACCTTGGAAGGTACTGTCAAAATTCTAGGTAATAACAAGATTCAAGTGCCTGTGATTGGTGTCCTTAAAACTTATGAGCGATTGCCACAGGTCAAACCAAAATCTATAACAATTAGCCGCGAGGCAACAAGATGGTTTATTAGTTTTCGGTTTGAGGTAGAAACACAAAACTCAGAACATATAGACGTTGTAGGTGTTGACCTTGGTGTTAAGTCTTTGGCTACTTTCAGTACTGGCGAGGTAATCGTAGGCGCAAAATCGTACAAGAAGTATGAAGCCAAGTTGAGCAGGATGCAATGGTTGAATCGTCATAAAGTTATTGGTTCGGCTAACTGGAAGAAAGCACAGTTACAAATTGCTAGGCTTCACAGAAAGATTGCCAACATCCGCAAAGATACGTTGCACAAACTCACAACACTACTGGCTAAGAACCACGGTACAGTAGTCATTGAAGACCTCAACGTGTCTGGAATGTTGGCGAATCGCAAACTGGCTAAAGCGATTGCTGATATGTCGTTTTTCGAGTTCCGACGCCAGTTAACCTACAAGTGCGAACTGTACGGTTCTAAACTTGTCGTAGTTGATAGATGGTTTCCATCTAGTAAAACTTGCTCTAACTGCGGAACCAAAAAAGAAACACTTACCTTGAACGAGCGAGTGTTTGAATGTTCCGAATGCGGTTTTGTCATTGACCGCGATTTAAACGCTGCAATCAATTTGTCTAAAGCTGCCAGTTAGGCAGTGATAGCCTGTGGACTGGATAACGCCGACGTTACCAGAATGAAGCAGGAAGTAAACAAAGCCCAAGGTAAATATTTCCAGCGATGGGTAACTTTGGGTAGGCTTTATATAACGGCTGTGGCGGCATAGGAATGAACTAGGTTTTCGGTATTTTCCTTATAAAACTATTCTTCCAGACGGGCAATTACACAGTGCATAACTTTAATTTCTTTAACAATTCGATCTAGTTCTATGGATAGAGGAGTTTGTTCTCGAACGGCTTGTAATGTGGGAGTTAAAGTGTTGGAATTTGTGGCAATTTCTGATAAACGAGCGGTATGTAGCTGTTCAATTTGGTTGTGAATGGCTTCAAGATAGCTATCCAGCGCTGGTAATGGTTGGGGTGGCTGTCCTTGTCTAAGGGCATCTGCTAAGTTTTCCAAAATTTGGATAATGGTATCGGCAAGTGGTTTGAGTTCAGTAAATTGGTACTCACCACTGAATTCCCGCAGATGTTCTGCCAGAGTTGTCACCGAACTGAAAAAGCCACGAATGTATACCATCAGCGTCATTACAGGTTCGATTTCTCCCTGGACGTGACGAGGTTCGCTGAACAATCGTTGAGCGGCGGCGGTAGCATTGACGTTTTCTAATGCCGCTTGATGGCGTAGCATATTGATAGAATCAGCAGATGCATCCTGGTGTGGATGGAGATAGTTAGCAATGACCTGTTGAAAGTAGGTAAGATTTGCTCGAATGGTCTTTTCCAGTTGTGCAGGAAGTTGGTGTCGTTCCCAACGGGGAAAAAGCAAATAGCTGCCAAGCACTGCTAAAACACCCCCAACTAGGCTATCAACGATACGCAAAACTCCAACTTGCCAACCACCTGCACTAATAAGATGAAGTAGCAAGATGATTGCAGGAGTGAGCAGTATAGTGAATATGTTATAGCTTAATGGTCGCACTGACATAGCAGTAAACACGAGCAGCAGGAAGCAGACTGCGATCGCCAAAGAATTCTTAACTAATAAGACCAGAATAATCCCAATAATTCCACCCAAAATAGTACCGATGACTCTTTGTATTGTTGTCTCGGATGTTCCACCATAGTTGGGCTTAAGCGCAACTAAAGCTGTTAGGGTTATCCAGTAACCTCTAGGTAGTTGCAATAGTGAAGCAAGTAATTCAGCCAGGGTTGTGATCAGTGCTAGGCGCAACGCATGACGAAACAAAACTGAATCAAAAGTAAAGTTATTCCGCAGTGTATCAATAATTGTAGAACGCTCTGACTGTGCTGGAGGGGAAATGTCTCGCTGGGCAATGCTACGCTGTTTTCCCTGTCTTAAATCTGTAACAATTTCCGCGTCAGTATAAATTTGCTGTGCCAGATTTTTAAGACTGGCTGTAATCTTTTCAAGGTTGAGTAGATCGGAATATTCATCAGTCTGAACATTTATCTTTTGATTGAGGACTTGAGAACGTAGAACCTTGTACTGATGTTCTAGTGCTTCAACCGTCCGATCCAGATCCCCCAGGTGAGATGAGTTTTTTCCTTTGGCGATCGCTTTTGACAACATTTTCAAAGCAATTGCCAACTGTTGTATGACTTGCTGAATTTCTTTGTGTAACCGAGAAAATAGTTGATGTTCGGATGCAATCACCAACAGTTCCCTCAGTGCTACAACAGAATTCACAATTTGATTGACATCCTCAATCAACAACAGTAAGCTATTTCCCCGCAAATCAGCTCCTTTTTGCCTAGTCCATATAGCTGTCCAGACGCTACGGGCAGATGTCAAATCTTGAATAACAGTATCTTGCGCTTGCAAAAATCGCTGTTTCCACTCCTGACGGTTATTTGGATTTAATGTTCTCTGGCTTGCCAAGTCTATAAATTTACTCAACGAGAGATAACAGTTAGCGACTACCTCCATTGCAGGTACGTTAGGACGCACCACCCATACTCCTAATAACAACACAGTTGTCCATGTTCCACCAGCCAGACATAGCGCGCAGTGTTGAATAAGAGTAGAGAAATTGGAAAATGAAGCAAATTTAGCAAGCGAGATCACAAACATGATCGAAGTCACCAAGCTAACAGATGCAGCCACGCTGCCATACAATCCTGCTAAACCTGCTATAAATATCACAACGAACGTCGTTGGAACTGCTAACCAAAGATGACTGCTAACCAGACTCGCGATCAGGAACACCGTAGTCAGCCCCACAGTGGCTGCTATCATAGCAGTTGCTCTCTGGCGATAGGTTCCGTCAACATTTACCATACCAACGAACCAAGCTGCCATAGTGGCGATCGCACTCGTAGCAGCATGACCTGTAATCACTCCAACTCCAATCGGCACACCCAGTATAATAAGGCTACGCAATCCAGAGAAAATCGCGGGCTTACCTGGCTTGAGTTGAAACTGCTGCAACAACCAATTGAAAGGACGTTTATCTGTAAATGGCATTTATTAGGCTGGCGATTGTAAATGAAAAAAGTACAAAGCAGAGCGCCTCTTACAGAATTTTATCCACATAGAACTCTGTAAAGGAATATGCCTTTGAGGTGAATCAGCTTTGACACTCCCCGCCCTAATATAGCGATTGTCATTTGAATCACATACACCACCACCAGTGTAATGAAAGTGTATGCACTTTCATTACACTGGTGTATTGCACGCAACCGAGAAACGCTATATTCAAAATTTGTGCCATTGATGAAGCTGCTATAAGGCTACTTATACCATTTCACGAAAATTCTGATACAAATGATTAATCTCTAATTCTTTCCCCCTGCTTCCTATTTGTATAAACGTTAAAGTGAAACAGTATTAGCCAAGTTGATTGCTAATGCTCAGTTGCATTTTACCAGTAATCCTGAAGCAGAAAAACTCAGAGCTATAGCTAACGATTCCCAAGTGATGAAAGACTTTATTAGCAGTTAAGTAGAACCACCAAATAAAACATAAAATACGTGGTGTCATAAACCCGGTTTCTTTAAGAAACCGGGTTTATAGATTTTACGTTTTTTTATGTTGACCTACTTATTACTACACTTAGGTATTCTTCGGGAAGGAAGTAATTTTTAAAAAACTCATAATAAATGTAATGGTTGTCACATGATATTTGTTAAATGTGAATCAAAGCTTATTACTAATAAATTGAAAGTTAATAATACAGAGGAAAACTCAAAAAAATGAAATTTTATACAATAAAAGTAATAAACTGAGCTTATTTAAAGTGCAAAAATAGCTGATACCAAAACACAAGTGAGGATGTTATGACTCAATACGATTATATTGTCATTGGTGCAGGTTCAGCAGGCTGTGTCGTCGCCAATCGTTTGACACAAGACGGTAAAACAACTGTGTTGTTGCTGGAAGCAGGCAATCCGCCTAACTTACCAGAACACGAAGTTCCTCTAGGTTGGATCAAACTCTGGGGTAGTGAGATGGATTGGGCATATTTTACAGAAGAAGAACCACACCTCAATGGGCGCAAAATCTACTGTCCGCGTGGTAAAGTCCTGGGCGGTAGTAGTTCGATCAACGCCATGATCTACATCCGAGGCAACCGTCATGATTACGATCGCTGGCAAGAGTTAGGTAATCCTGGTTGGAGTTACCAAGATATATTGCCATACTTCAAGAAGTCTGAAAACCAGCAATGGGGAGCATCCGAGTTTCACGGTGTCGATGGGGAGTTGAGCGTTAGCGATCCAATTGCCCCAGCGGTGACATCACAAAGATTTGTAGAAGCTGCCGTCGCACTTGGCTACGAACGCAATCTCGACTTCAACGCAGAGCAACAAGAAGGCGCAGGACTGTATCAATTAACCATCAAAGATGGTAAGCGACACAGTGCAGCGGCAGCGTTTTTAGTACCTATTTTGGATCGCCCTAACTTAACAGTTACTACTGGTGCGTTAGTGACTCGGTTATTATTTGAGGGGACGCGCACAGTTGGGGTGGAATACATACACCAGGGAACGATACACCAGTCCTTTGTGAACCAGGAAGTGATTCTTTCTGCTGGCGCGTTCGATTCGCCCAAACTGTTGATGCTTTCTGGAATTGGGAATGCAGAACACCTGCGAGCGCTCGACATTCCCGTAGTTGTTAATTTACCTAGTGTTGGTCAGAATCTTCAAGATCACCTTCACGTCGCTGTGGCACATCAAGCCACCCAGGATCTGCCGCAACCTGCCTCAACCAGCAATATCGCGGAAGCTGGATTGTTTCTGTATACTGAAGGTCGTTTAGATGCTGCGCCAGATTTACAGTTTTACTCTGCTCCTGTATTGTGGACACATCCTGCTTATGCCCGCGAAGGTTCGGGATTCGCAGCTACAGTGTGTGTGACTAATCCCCAAAGTCGCGGCAGTGTCAGTCTGCGTTCTGCTTCCCCCAATGATTCACCGATAATCCGAATGAACTATCTCCAGAGTGAATCCGATGTGCAAAAGCTAGTTGCAGGAATTAAAATTATCCGCCAGTTGTTTAACTCAAGTATATTTGATGAGTTCCGAGGCGAGGAAGTTGCTCCTGGTGCCAATGTAACTAGCGATGAAGCACTGCGAGCTTATATCAGAGAAACCTGCGACACTGTATACCACCCTGTCGGCACTTGCAAAATGGGAACTGACGCCGATTCAGTTGTAGATCCCGAACTACGGGTACATGGTGTTGAGGGGTTGCGAGTTGTGGATGCATCAATTATGCCAACCCTCACTACGGGAAATACGAATGCACCCACAATTATGATTGCCGAAAAGGCAGCCAATTTGATTAAAGCCGCAGGACGTGTTTTAGAGCAAGTGTCTTTAAAAACTGCGTAGACAAGGGAGCGCTGTCTCACCGAGTCTTGCAGTTCCTGAAAAAATCATAGTACAGGTTGAGCTAAATAGTTCAAATCTCCCTTTTTCGTCAATTCCGTAAAAAGTCAGGTGCTACTGGGATTTAGCATAGAAAAAGAACAAATTTTGTATTTTTCGTTTCACTTACACAGGGAAATTAGCAGTGCTACCAAACAAGCGCCCTCCTACTGAATCAACTCAACGTTGGACTTTTTCTCAACTCTTCGGACGAGCAAGACGTCATCCTTTCATGATTTCACGTTGGGTTTTAAGCTGGGCTATTGTGGGAACTTTTTGTGGTTTATTTGCTGGGCTGTACTGGAATATTCTAGAACTGATGACTCACGGACTGCAAAGATTTCAGGGTTTGAGTCTTTTGTTAGTCATGCCATTAGCCGGTTTAGCCATTGGTTTAGTGATTCATTTCCTTGGTAATCCTGGTGAAATTGCCGTTGTTGTCGATAACATCCATTTTCGGGGCGGACGGCTGGATGCTCGCAAAAATCCTTCAATGATTCTTGCTTCCTTAGTTAGTATATCAGCTGGCGGCAGCGCCGGACCAGAAGCACCACTGGTACAGGTTACAGGTTCTTTTGGCACTTGGGTAGCTGACCGTTTAAGACTCGAAGGTGAAGATGTCAGATCTATGAGTTTAGCAGCGATGGCTGCGGGTTTTACTGCTTTGTTTGGCGCACCCCTTGGTGGTGCAATGTTCGCCCTAGAAATTTTGCACCATCAGCATATTGTGGAGTACTACGAAGCGCTGATGCCAGCTATTGTTTCAAGTTGCGCAAGTTATCTCGTCTTTGCAGCTATTACACATTTGGGAATTGCACCAACCTGGCATTTTCCCCAGTACCACCTAGATAGCATTGATGATTTAGCTGTAGCTATCATGTTTGGGATTGTAGGAGTCGTGGCAGGATGGATTTTTATGGGCATTTTTCGCGGATGTGACCGAATTTTTGCCTTGATTCCTGGACCAATTTATCTACGCACAACCATAGCGGGGTTGGGATTGGGCATTTTAGCAACTTTCTTACCTCTCACCCGTTATTTTGGACATGAGGAGTTAAATGAGGTTGTTAATCAAAGCTTTCCTGTTATTTTCTTATTTACACTTGCCTTAGCTAAAATGGCTGCCATTAGCATAACTGTAGGTGGTGGATGGCGCGGTGGATTTATCATTCCGTTATTTTTCATTGGTGCTTGTATTGGTAAAGCTGTCGCAGCCTTGATTCCTGGACTCAATCCCACCCTTGCCATGATTTGTACAATGGCGGCTATCAATGTATCTGTCACACGCACACCTATCAGTACAACCTTGCTACTGTCAAAATTGACAAATTTTAGTCCTTTGACTCCAATTCTGTTTGCCAGTCTGATTGGATTTTTTCTTGCTCCTAAGGTACCCTTTATTGCTTCTCAACTCAAGTCTGAACAACAAACAGTGATCACTAATCAATAATTTAGTTATTAGATATCAATTAACAGCTTAAAAACAGCTTAGCATAGCTGCTTACTGCTTACCGTACAACCCAGAAAAGGGCAAAAGATGCTATAATTGTATCAGATTATAGCAGTGATTCAGCAATAACTGGGAAAAAAAATCATTTTTTCCCAGTAAAAAGCCTAAAATTTGCAATTTTTGGAGTTTTTTGGGTTATGACAACCTCTCAGGAGAGGATTATCCCTACTGACCTGCGGATTGAAATGTCCCGGTCATATTTGGAATACGCAATGAGCGTCATTGTAGGTAGGGCACTACCAGACGCCAGGGATGGTCTGAAACCTGTGCATCGTCGCATTCTCTACGCAATGCATGAACTCGGGTTGAGTGCCGATCGCCCCTTTCGTAAATGCGCTCGTGTGGTAGGGGAAGTGTTGGGTAAATATCACCCCCACGGCGACACAGCAGTCTATGACGCTTTGGTGCGGATGGCGCAGGATTTTTCCATGAGATCTCCCCTGATCGCAGGGCATGGAAATTTCGGTTCGGTAGACAACGATCCACCAGCGGCAATGCGATACACAGAATGCCGCTTGGAAGCTTTAACCAGCGATGCTCTTCTGCAAGATATCGAATCGGAAACAGTAGATTTCATCGACAACTTCGACGCTTCCCAGCAAGAACCAACAGTCTTGCCAGCACGTATCCCGCAGTTGCTGCTCAATGGCTCCTCTGGGATTGCCGTGGGTATGGCAACCAACATCCCCCCGCATAACTTGGCTGAATTGATTGATGGGTTGGTAGCACTAATTCAAAATCCAGAAATAACCGACATTCAGTTAATGCAGTATATCCCCGGACCTGACTTTCCTACTGGAAGTCAGATTCTAGGGATGACAGCAATTAAAGAAGCTTATACGACCGGGCGCGGTTCAATCACCATGCGCGGCGTGGCTACAATTGAAACAATTGAACAGCGTGGACGTCCTGACAGAGACGCAATTATCATCACCGAATTGCCTTACCAAACCAACAAGGCGGCGTTGATAGAAAAAATCGCCGAAATGGTCAACGAAAAAAGGCTCGAGGGAATTGCCGATATTCGGGATGAAAGCGATCGCGATGGCATGCGAATCGTTATAGAACTCAAGCGTGATGCTTATCCCCGAGTTGTCTTAAATAACCTCTACAAGCAAACGCCACTACAAGCCAACTTTGGGGCAAACATGCTGGCGCTGGTGAATGGCGAACCCCAGATACTTACCCTGAAGAACTTTTTGCAAGTCTTTTTGGATTTCCGCGTTGAAGCTATTACCAGACGCACCCGTTACGAACTGCGTAAAGCCGAAGAACGTGACCACATACTGCAAGGTTTGTTGATTGCCTTAGGGCATTTAGATGAAATTATTAACTTAATTCGCCACGCACCTGATGCACCAACAGCCAAAGGCGAGTTGATGACAACCTACGGACTTTCCGAAGCGCAAGCAGATGCAATATTGCAAATGCAACTGCGGCGTTTAACAGCTCTAGAAGCAGACAAAATCCGTCAAGAACACGAGGAATTGCAGGCAATAATTGCTAACTTGCAGGATATCTTGGCACGGCGAGAGCGGATTTTAGAAATCATTCAAAACGAAGTTACGCAACTTAGGGAAAAACACGCCACACCTCGCCGCACGGTCATTTCACCCCTGGAAGGAGAAATTGATGAGCGTGACCTCATAGCCAATGAAAAAGCTCTGATTCTGCTGACTGAGCAAGGTTACATCAAACGAATGCCAGTGAATACCTTTGAGGCACAAAGCCGTGCAACCAGAGGCAAAGCAGCTGCCAAGATGAAAGAAGATGATAACGTTGAGCATTTCTTGACTTGCTGTGACCATGACAGCGTTCTATTTTTTAGCGAACGAGGCGTTGTTTACTGCCTAAAAACGTATCAAATCCCCATTAGTTCCCGTACCAGTCGCGGCACACCAATTGTGCAAATGCTACCCATTCCCAAAGAGGAGAAAATCACTTCAATTGTCCCTGTTACAGAATTTAGCAGTGATGAGTATTTGGTCATGTTGACCAAGGGTGGCTATATCAAGAAAACCGAGTTAGCAGCGTTTAGCAACATTCGTGCTAACGGCTTGATTGCCATTTCCTTGGAAGAAGGCGACCAACTCCGTTGGGTGCGACGCGCCAGAGTTGAAGACAGCGTGATCATCGGTTCCCGTCGGGGTGTAGCAATTCACTTTAGATGCGACCACGAACAACTGCGTCCTTTGAGTCGGGCAACTCGTGGGGTGAAATCCATGAAACTCAAGAAAGAAGATGAACTAGTAGGAATGGATATTCTCCCCGCTGCCATTCTTGCCACTTTGAATACAGAAACAGAACCCGAAATTGAGGAAGTCGAAACGGAAGAGATTGAAAATGAAGAGTCTACCGAAGTTCCAGCCAACGGCAGTATAGGACCTTGGGTGTTAGTGATTACAATGGGAGGATACGGCAAGCGCGTACCAGTTGCCCAGTTCCGTCTGCAAAACCGTGCTGGTCAGGGTTTAACAGCAACTAAGTTCAAAAATCGTAAAATCAAAGACCAGCTCGCAACTCTGCATATTGTCAACAGTGACGATGAAACTATGATGGTTACCAGTCGCGGTATTATCATACGTCAGGCAGTGAATGCGATATCCGTCCAATCGCGATCAGCAACAGGAGTACGAGTGCAGCGTCTAGACGAAGATGACGTGATCACGGGAGTGGCAATAGTTCCCCCCGATAGTGGAGATGCAGCAGAAGCAGAGTAAGAAGCAGGGGAAACAGGGGAACAAGTTTACCAACTTGATCCCTTACATAATTGCTCTATGTAGTGGAGTTTTGATGGGACTGAGTGTTGCACCTTTTGGTGCATGGTTCTTCGCATGGTTCTCCCTTGCTCCCCTGTGGATATTAGTTATTCGTTCTGCACAACGCAAAAACCTATCTCCCTCCCTCACCCTCGCCCTTGCCTGGGGTATTGGATATCACGGAATTGCCCTATCCTGGATTACCGGGATTCACCCGATGACTTGGATGGGTGTTCCTTGGTTGGCAAGTTTGGCGATCGCCCTTTTTTGCTGGCTATTCATTACCCTTTGGGGAGCTGCATTAGTGGCGAGTTGGGCAACAGGAATGCGAGTGATTTCTCGTTCTATTCACAATGGCTTGGCGCGTGTCTTAATTGGCACAGCTTTATGGTGTGGATTAGAAGCGCTTTGGAGTGCGGGACCTCTTTGGTGGAGTTCTCTTTCTTACACTCAAAGTCCGCATAATCTTGTTATTTTACACCTTGGTCAACTTTCTGGACCTAGTGTAGTGACAGCTGCTATTGTTGCAGTGAATGGCTTAATTGCTGAAGCTTTCATAAACCGCCAAGACGCAGAGAACGCAGAGAAAAACTTTATTTTCTCCTCTGCGTTGTTGGCACGGCAGGTGCTACAACGGGGGGAACCCCAACGCCCTTCGGGTTCGCAGTCGCCTAGGTCGGGAGACCCTCCTGCAGCGCTGTCTCACCAGATCCCTCTGTCGGGAAACCCTCCTGCAGGACTGGCTCCGCAACGCACTGCCTCGTCTATGTCCTGGGGACACCCTGCGCTAAAGCGGTTCGTTTATTTATCAAGTGCTACAGCACTCTTGATCACTCTCCACCTCATCGGATTTGGTTTATACAGCCGTCCTCTTACCCAACCAGCAGAAGCAGCACTAAAAGTGGGGATTGTTCAGGGAAATGTCCCCAATGAAATCAAGCTTTACCCCGAAGGCTTTCGTCGCGCCATTGAAGGTTACACCACCGGATATTTGAAACTAGCAAATAAAAATGTAGATGCAGTACTAACGCCAGAAGGTGCTTTACCTTTTTTCCAAAATCAAGTTATACGTAGTTCAATGGTTGCAGCAGTGCGGGAAAAAGGTGTGGTTGCATGGATTGGCGGTTTTTACAAACAGGGAACCAGCTATACAAATAGTTTATTTACAGTCGCTGGCGACGGTGAGATCAAAAGTCGCTATGGTAAAGCAAAGATGGTTCCGATTGGGGAATACATTCCGTTTGAATCAATTTTAGGTGGTATTATTAGCCGTTTATCGCCTTTGGATGAACATCAAGTTCCTGGTTCGCCAAATCAGCTATTTGACACACCTTTTGGTCGGGCTATTGTTGGTATCTGTTACGAATCTGCGTTTTCTGGGCAATTTCGCCGTCAAGCTGCAGCGGGTGGGCAATTTATATTGAGTCCTTCAAACGATGCTCATTACAGTGCAGCTATGCCAGCGCAGCACCACGCACAGGATATCATGCGGGCAATAGAAACTGATAGATGGGCGGTACGGGCAACTAATACAGGATATTCAGCTTTTGTTAATCCCCACGGCAAAACAGTGTGGATATCTGGACATAACACGTATGAAGTGCATGCAGAAACGATTTATCGACGACAAACTCAAACTTTATACGTGCGTTGGGGTGATTGGTTGACGCCGTTATTGTTGGGAGCGGGAATATTAGCATGGTTGATAGGTATAGTTCAAAATAGTTGAGTTAAGGATTGATCCTCCCTAGCCCACGCCAGTCGCTACAACGGAGGGAACCTCAACGCCAGATGCCTACGGAGGGAAACCCCTTCGGGGAAGACCTCCGGTCTCGCTGCGCTAACGCCAGATGCCTGGCTGTCGGGAAACCCTCCCGCAGCACTGGTCTCACCTCCTGCAGCACTGGCTGCGCAACGCGCTGGCTCTCCTTAAAAAGGAGGGAACTGAGCAAGCTTTTTAACTCTGTTGGGGGATCTTAACAAAACTAAACACTACTAACAGCAACCCTATTGGGTTATAGTTCGATAAAGTTGAGTTGAAAACAATTGTAGGTAGGCTAAAGTGGAGTTATAATTCGACGACTTTTTGCTCATTGCTGCCTTGGATAGCCGCTTGTATGATAGGCATCACATTAATTCCGTATATTTACTGCAAATTCAACTCAGTATGTATAACTCCCGCACGCTCATGACGGGCTGACAGTTTAACTATACCACCTTGAGGCGCACGCACGACCCATTCTACCTTTGCTCTGTCTTGGGTAGAGTCTGCATGTCGCCTAATCGGAGCTGAGGGTTTATAGGCGCGTCCTTCTAATTGACCCAACTCTTCACGCAGCTTACCTGTCTCTAAAGTTGCACCAACAGGCAACTCAATTTTGCAGATACAACCTCGTACCAGCTTTTGCTCTAGAGCTTTTTCGGTGATGTAGGTGGGTAGCCAGCCTGTATTATGTACAACTAGCCTTACTCGATAAATACCATCACCCAAGCTGTGGACACTAGCTTCGTAAATCTCCAAGTAGGGAGAGATTAATAAATGCCACACTAGCCAGTCAGGAAAACGGGCAATTTCCTTCTCCAGAAATTCTGGTGGTGGATTTGACCAAGCATACATAGTATCCCAACCACCCAGTTCAACTGAACCAAGTTGGGGATGGTCGAATGGATACCATTCTACATAGCCTTTTCCTCCTAATTTTTCGTCGCTCCACTGTAGTAGCTTGAGGTCATCTTCTAAGGGGTGTTCAGTTTGCCATTCAATATATTTGTACTCAGTAATACCGGCTTGGCGCTGTGGACTCCAAACTTCTACCGTCCAACCAAAGAGACCTTGGTGTTCATAAACCCAGTCGTGGAAAGTACCGCCGATAACCTGTTTGGGGTGATAACGAAACTCATGAAATCCAGAAATAGCAGGGTACTGAGTTAGCTCAGTACCCTTTCTGCCGATGCGTTGGTAAGTACGCAAGTCTTTAACAGGTAATTCCTCATCGCTCTCATAGCTGTAGGGGCGTAATAAAACACCACTGAAGGTGTGGAACGTAGTCGCTCCTGTGATGTTTGGATGAGTGCTGATAAATTGTACAAGCGTTCGCACCTCCGGCTCAGATGTAGGATAAGAACCAGATCCTGCCTGTTCATGGTCTTGTCGCCACATATTGGGAAAATTGCGGTTTAAGTCTAACCCCTGCTTAGTAGGCTGGAGGTGAATTTGGACTCCATCGTAATTTTCTATACGCCCTTCTGGCAGCACACGGTAATACTGACCACCTGTTTCTGTTGGTTCACGGGGTACTAATAGGCGTGGTTCAGTTGGGCAGATTTTCCAGACTCCGTTGGGATCAGGAATTCGCATCATCAATATGCGGTGATCGCCATCTATATCTTCAACGATTAAACCGTCGTCACCTTCCTCATCATAGGGATAGGGACGGGTACTGGAGCGAATAAATTTCGGCGACTTCGCCAATGCCAACTCAGCTCCATCAGGGTTAACGCGGGGGCAAATGTAGAAGGTGCGTGTGTCAAGACAACGAGTGACATCTGGGTGAGTTCCGTAGCTTATTACTAATGTTTGTAGCAAGTACAAACACACACTCGACGCTGCCACTTCTGCAGCGTGGATATTGCCATCAACCCAGAAAGCAGGCTTTTGACTATCCAAACCTGTGGCAAAATTGGTGACTGTAAGCAGCCAAATGTCACGATTTTCGTAGCTCTTGCCAATGCTTTCAATACCCACAAGTGTGGGAAATTCCTGAGCATAAGCATGGAGGATACGTGTTAAATCTTCATAACCGTAATATTTATCGAACCGAACGTCTGGCATGGTAAAACAACGTTGTAACCAGCTAATAATTACGCATTTAACTGCTCATTTCATATTATGCAGTGAAAGCTTCCGCTTGAAAAAAAATCCGGTGTCTTCCAAAAATAGTCTGTTTCGCAACCGAATACGAACGAAGAAACCGGGTTTCACAGCAGATGGTGCGTAAGTCCTAATGGATTTAGAAATCGAACGTAGTGCGAAGCACGCTCACGTATTGCGTATCATTTTTGCTGTTGTTTTCCGGGTTAATAATTACCCAAAAACCAGGAGTTACCGAGATGTTGTCGTTTAGCCGCCAGCGGTAAAATGCTTCGATGTGGTAAGCGTTGTCCCCCTCTTTACGGACATCGCTGCTGGACACATGTGGTGGCACAGCAAAGACAATTCCTGGTAGGTTACCCTTACCCCCGACATCTGGAAATGACACACCGATCGCCCCATACCAGAGATTGGCATTGTCACCACTTCTGACGAAAAGTGAATCTGTTTGACCCCTACCATTAGAAATATCACTGAAATTAGAGTTCTCGGCATTTGCCCAAATATATCCGCCCCAAGCATGTATCTGGAAGTTTGGAGAAAAGCGATAGTATGCCTGTCCACTCACTATGTTATTGGAAGTAGGAATGCGGTTTCCAAAGGGAGAAATTGACAGAATACTACCTGTCACGCCTGTGAGATTAACCCCCCCAGGTGCGGCATATCCATGAGAGTAGGCGATTCCAACCGCCCCTTGTTTACCGTAATACACCAGGTGTGCCAACGCATTGTAGCCACCATTAAATAACCCATTTTTTTCAGATGGAATATTGGGGTTATCAGCCAAATAGCCCAGAGTTAGAATCAGGTCTTTATTGATGTTCCAATTCACAGCAGCACCGCCACCACCTCGCCGGAAGATGGGATCGTATTCCGCAGTCAGTGACGGAACCCCGTTGCCGTCATCGGCAATAGTGGCAGGAGTCACGGTGTCTGTGATGTCGGTGTAGCCAATACCTGTGGGTCCAACGACAAAAGAAACAGAATCACTCACAGGAAAAAAGTAACGAATGTGAGGAATAGTGACGGTATTGCTGCTATCAAAATCAAAGTTCAGCCTCGTCATCCCGGTACCTGTCGCCAACTCAATCTGACTCTTGCCATTAGAATCAAAGAAGTTGCCGAACTCCAGACGGACTCGTAACAAATCTTTGCCTGTAAAGCTGCTCTCAAAGTTGAGACGACCACGATCCGCAAAGTAGAATTTCGAGCGATCGCGATTGCCACCCACTCCGTTACCAAAGGTATCGCTAATAGCGGTAATAACTTGAGCATTCAATTTGGTAGTAGTGGAAAACTGCTGCGCCTCCAATGTTGCAGTACGTGCTTCTAGCACATCCACCCGCCCACGCAGAGTTGTTAGTTCTGTGGTAAACTCTGTCTGCAACTTTTGCAGCACTGCTAAATCTTCCTTGTTGACTAGCTCGTTCGTACTTGTTGCAATTAACTCATTAATCCGGTTCAAGCAAGCATTTAAACCAGCTGCAAACTCATAACGGGTCAAGCCACGATTGCCGCGATAGGTAGAGTCGGGATAACCTGCAATACAGCCGTAGCGTTCTACCAGCGATTGCAATGCAGCGAATGCCCAATCGCTTGGTTTGACATCAGAAAGCTTGGAAACTGAGGTGACTTGTTCCTGCGAGTTTCCAGAGTTAACATTTGCTGTATTAGAAGTATTTTCTAAAGGTGCAGCCCAGACTGCTGGGCATGTCAAAAACAGAAGCACAAAACTGTATAAAAATTTTTTCATCATTGTTTTTCAACTACTTTGCCGTGATCAGGCCGTCATCAGTTTTAAATGTGCCATTGGTGGTTGTTGCCTTAATAAAACTGCATGCTCGGCTGGTTTGTATTTTTGAAGGGAGTTACTCCCGTTGTAGACGCCCGCCAGAAGGTTTTCCATAGGGATAGCAACTGCCGCCCCGTTGTTGGCGTAGTGTCTTTAAAGCAGATACAAAGTGTCGCTTGGAGCGTAAGCAAAACCCAACAAACGCTTGATATTATTGGGTTTGGTTCCAACGTTCAAAAGTCAAAAAGCTTACATTATAAACTTCTCGTTGATTTGGAGTTGTGAACCAGTCGCCTGCGGAGGGAAAACGCCAGGTGCTCTACTTGGGGAGACCCCAAGACCGCACTGGCTCCCCTCCCGCAGCGCTGGTCTCACCTTAAGGCGTGGCCGTTCCCACTAGGGTAGCTTTATTTCCGCCGTAACATAGTAGTGGCTCACAGTATTGTTGTTTTTCAAAAATGTCTCAATCGCCTTACTTTGTTGCAAGCATACTTTCTTGTATTCTTGCTAAATCAAAGTCCGTTGACTGAAGCTTTCAGCCAAGTATTTTCTTTTTATACGCTTAATTCTTCAATCTAACTTTCAGTCGAAGAGTCATCAAACTTTTGACTATGTACTAATCGCCGTTATCTTTATCCTGCAATTAGCATATTTATGAATAACTCAATCTCTCAACGCTTCATTTGTTTAATTCAGCAGGTTCTTAAGTAAGTCAATTTCATTTTTTTAATGATGCATTCTATTTAATTTTCATTAGCTTACCATTTCTTTTGGATTATTTTTATTTTTTTTGCTTTTGAAAAGTAAAGATGTATTAACTCAAAAGTTTTTTGATTTTAACAAAAAAATATGATAGAATCATTCAAGCTCATACGCCTTATTTTCTAAAAAATAAATGAGCAAAGAGAAAATGTTAAATTATTTTTTAGAAAATAAAAATATCTATTTTAGATTATAAAGTGTTCCACTCCTTACAGCTAGTGAATGCATTTTCAAACTCCACTCTAGATACTAAACCCAGCGTCTACTGGCACAACGACTCCGTTGACGAAACTAGAACCAGAACTGCATAACCAAATCAAGGTGCTGAGTAATTTGTCCGGTTCTCCAAAACGTCCAGCAGGGGTATGATGAATGATTTTTTGTCCGCGATCGCTCAAACTTCCATCTGCATTTAGGAGTAAATCTCGATTTTGCTCTCCAATTTTTGTTTGCTTAAAATTTATTAAGAAGTGATAGCACCACTAAATTATGTGTGGTCATTTCTTAATGCCCCACTAGTACCCCGCTTTAACAGAAAAGGAGACAAAACGCGGTTTTCCACACTTTTTTCCTCCAATAAATCGAGTAGCATTTGCATAGCATCAGAACCAATTTTCAACATTGGCTGGCAAATTGTCGTCAGTGGCGGCGTAACGTAACCAGACACAGCAATACCATCAAATCCGACTAGACTTAAATCTTGCGGTACAGAAATACTTAGTTCCCGGCAAGCCAAGAGAGCGCCAACTGCTACCATATCGTTGTAACAAAAGATGCCAGTTACCCCGGTAGTGAATAGTTTAGGTAGCATCTTTTGGCCAATAACAACATCGTTTGTTCTTGCATAGTCTTCATCACTGATTGCAACCCAATCACTAATTTGTGGTAGGTTAGCTTCAGTAAGAGCCATTTGATATCCTTCCAGGCGGTGTTGGTTTGACCTGCTGCGATCGCCCACACCCAGGTAACCTATAGAATTGTGTCCTAAACTTACTAGATGCTCTACGGCCAATCGAGCACCTAAGTGATCGTCTATTTCTACTGAGTAAAACATTTCTGATTGATCTTTAGTCTGGTTGTTAATCAGAACTGTTGGCACAGCAATTTGTGCTAGTTGCTGCGTATGCTGTTTACTTATTCGCGAGTCGGTTAGCAATATACCATCCACTCTGCGGCGATGAAAACGATCAATAGCGGCTATTTCCTGCTCAACATCTCGGTGTGAAGCACTTAATACAACACTCAGCCCTGCCGATCTGGCTACCTGTTCGATTCCCTCTACTACCTCGGCGTAAAAGGGATCTGCGATTGAAGTTACTACTACCCCAATGGTATTGGTGCGTGAAGAAAGCAAGCTTTGGGCAATAGCATTAGGCACATAGTTCATCTCCTGTGCCAGTTGTTTAATTTCCTCTCGCACCTTTGGGCTAATCAGAGAGTTATCTCGCAAAGCGCGTGAAACCGTGGAATGAGAAACGCCTGCTCTTTTAGCAATATCTTCGATTGAAATTCTTCGTTTGCTCATTTGCTATCTTACATATTTTTTGCACACGTGTGCATAATAAGATAAATTATAAAGTAATAAGGGAGTTTTCATCATTTTGTTGATATATTTTCATACAAATCTTCTCAGAGGCTTTCTCTAAAGAAAAGTAAAGTTGGCAAGATGGACACGTATGCTGTTGATGCACAAGTATACAAAGAGGAAAAGAAACTTAATATACGCTTTTGCACACGTGTGCAAAAATAAAAATAATCATTCTGATGCACACCTGTGCATCAACGCAGTGCTAAAGTCTCATTTAACAAATCAAGATCAAAAAGTAGAAAGTGAGAAGATATGTCTCAACTTCTGAATAATTTTATCGATCAAGTTCAAAACAATCCCTTACATTCATTAGAACAATGGGAAGAAGACTTACTGAATTGCTATCCTGATGCGGATACGATAGTTAAAAAAGGTAAAACTACCGTTGAGTACAGGAATTACGAAACGCCTAAGCGAGATACAGTCAAAGAGTTTTATCGGTTAAATCATATGAATCAAACATATGATTTTGTACTACAGAAAGAAGAAGAGTTTTCAAAGTTTGATAAGGCAGAAATGCCTGTTTGGGAGGCAGTCAAATTTTTGAATCAATTGGTTGATGATTCAGATCCTGATACAGACCTAGACCAATTACAGCACTTGTTGCAAACATCAGAAGCTATTCGCGCTGATGGTCATCCTGACTGGATGATACTTACCGGCTTCTTGCACGATATGGGGAAGGTACTTTGTCTGTTTGGGGAACCTCAATGGGGCACCGTAGGTGATACCTATCCTGTGGGTTGTGCATTCTCTGATAAAATTGTTTTCTTTGAACTTTTCAAAGAGAATCCTGATTACAATAACCCGAAATATAACACTAAATATGGTGTTTACCAGCCACATTGTGGATTTCGTAATGTGCACATGTCGTGGGGCCATGATGAGTATTTTTATCGCATAATGAAACCCTATTTGCCCGAACCCGCATTGTATATCTTCCGCTATCACTCATTTTATCCTCAACACCGTGAAAATGCCTACGAACATTTAATGGATGAACACGATAAAGAAATGTTTAAATGGGTGAAGTTATTCAATCCCTACGATTTGTATTCCAAAAACCCCAATCCTCCAAAGTGGCAAGAACTAAGACCATACTATGAAGATTTAGTGGCTAAGTATTTGCCTTCAACATTAAAATTCTAAATATCCGGTAGTCGCAAAGGCAGGGATTTAAAAAACACCGTACAGCCATCATATTTGATGCGCGTTTGTAGAGAACATGATTATTATTTGCTTATAATGATGAGCAAAAGTTCTTCAGTAAACTTAGAGTGGGTGGAGTGTTTCTTCAAATCTGAACAGCACATTGACATTTGTAAATGTATAAAACAAGTGTGCAAATGTTCTTGATCAAAAATCAGGCAGAAAAATTTTGCTTTTCTATCATTTTGCCAAAGTTAGCTTTGGTACATATCGTTACATTGAATAGATCTAAGCAAACCCAACTTCTGTTTTGACAACCATTGGGTTATTCATTAACCACTGACATCGTTCAGTTAAAGCGACTTCCAATACCAAGTTGCCAGAAATAGTATTATTTAAGGACAGTAATGCCTCGTACTCGGATTCAAACTATCCCTCACTTGGACTATATTGACAAGTATATTTGGGTAAAATTTTAAAACAAGGAAGAATGATTTTCACACATGGTGCTGTACTCCAAGTTCCTACCCCTCCCAAAAATATAGAATTGAAAAGAAAACTTTTTCCAAATAGGGTGTTAAATTTTATGAACGTCATTTCATGTAGGGTAGTAATTATAGTTAAATTAGACATAAGTTAAAAGCAGCTTAACTGTCGCAAATACTTTGATAAAAAGAGTTTGAATGACATAAGTATGCTTCTTGTAGTAAAGGTGTTTTGCTCAAGGAGGTTTATTTTGGCAAGGTTGCAGAAAAAATAATATAAACTCAAATAAGAAAGACGCAATTGTGATAACATAAAGTTCTTAAAAATTTAGTAAGCTGTTTTCAGACCACGCACTTCTAAATCGATTTTCACAGAAAAAATATGTGATTTTTTGACGTAGTGTAGCGTTCATAATTTTGCTGAACAAACAAAACATCAAATAGAGTGGAGCTAATAGTACTAACTCAAATCACATAAAATCATAAGACGTTTGAGAAAAGTTGAAATTGTAAAAGCTAGCAGTGTCACTATATTAGGTCTGAAAACTTCAGACCTAGTTAGTGTTTGGATGACTTTGCAGATCTATATTCTACTGACCTTCCTCAAATTTAAATGCGTTGTTGAATACAGATAAATATGAAAAGAATTTCACTCATAGCTAGCGTATTAGGTTTCGTCAGTAGTAGTGTTATTGGTTGCACAAATGACTCTCAAAAAAGTAACACTGCTACTAATACTGGTACAAACACCGCTACTAACACTGCTACTAACATGAGTTTAGAGAGTCAGGGTAATACTCCAAAAGGAAAATTGCAAACAATCGGTATTGCCCTTGGCGACTTGGGTAATCCTTTCTACGTAGCAGTACATAAGGGAACTGAGGCACAAGCCAAGAAAATCGGGGGTAATAACATCAAAGTTAATGCGGTTTCCAGTGCTTTTGATCTGAACCAACAAACCAACCAAATTGAAAATTTCACTGCTGCGAATACTGACTTAATTATCCTGAGCGCTGTTGACAAAAAAGGAATAAAAGGAGCAATTGACCAAGCCAGGAACGCAGGTAGAGTTGTGATTGCGATAGATTCAGCCGTTGATGCAGATGTGGATGCGATGATTAGTTCTAACAATACGCAAGCTGGAGAGATTGCTTGCAAATATATTGGCGATCGCCTCAAAGGCAAAGGTAATGTAGTCATCCTCAACGGTACGCCGATGGACTCAATAAATCAGCGAGTGAGTGGCTGCGAAAAGTCATTGTCCAAATATCCTGAGATCAAACTCATTTCTAAAGACCAAAACGCCGAAGGGACAAGGGATGGAGGACTTAGAGTCATGAGTGATTTGCTGACAACTTTCCCCAAAATCGATGCGGTTTTTGCCACTAACGATCAAAGTGGTGTAGGCGCAGATTTAGCAGCTAGGCAAGCAAAACGCAAAGATTTTTTTATTGTTGGGGTTGATGGTTCACCAGATGCAACCAAAGCAATGGAAGACAAAGATGGTGTATTTGCTGCAACTGCTGCCCAAAATCCAGCCGCAATGGCTCAAAAAGCCGTTGAGATTGGCAACGATGTTATCCAGGGCAAAAAACCCAGTCATTCCGAGATTCTGATTCCAGTCAACTTGGTAACCCGAGAGAACCTTGGTACTTACAAAGGCTGGTAATTCATAAAAATAAAATTACCTCTAGGAGATAGATGAATGTGAAAAGGATTGCGATTCTAGCTAGCATATTCGGTTTAGTCAGTAGTACTGTTATTGGTTGCACAAATAACTCTCAAAATGGCAACACTGCTACTAACACTGATACCAATACTGAGACCAACACTGCTACCAATGTTAGTGCAGAGAGTAAAGGTGTAACTGAGAATGCAAAATTACGAGGAGTTGGCTTCACCGTTGGCGATCTAAGTAACCCCTTCTTTGTTGTTATGGGGCAGGCAGTTGAGGCAGCAGCGAAGAAAATTGGGGGAAATGATGTCAAAGTTATTGTGGCTTCCAGTGCCTATGACCTCAACCAACAAACCAACCAAATTGAAAATTTCATTGCGGCAAATACTGACATCATTGTTCTGAATGCTGCTGATAAAGCTGGCATTAAGCCAGCAGTTGAAAGGGCGAAACAAGCAGGCAAAATTGTGATCGCGGTAGATACAGGTGCTGACGGAGGTGTGGACGCCACCATTACGACTAACAATGTCAAAGCTGGAGAACTGGGTTGCCAATATATTGCCGATCGCCTCAAAGGCAAAGGCAATGTAGTCATAGTTAACGGTCCTCCCGTGGAATCGGTGCTTCAGCGAGTTAGTGGTTGCGAAAAGGTATTGTCCAAATATCCTGATCTAAAAATACTTTCTAAAAACCAGAATGCAGAAGGAAGTAGGGATGGAGGACTTAGAGTCATGACTGATTTACTGACAACCTTTCCGAAAATTGATGCTGTTTTTGCAATCAACGATCCAAGCGGGGTGGGAGCAGAACTAGCAGCTAAACAAGCACGACGTAAAGATTTCTTTATTGTTGGGGTTGATGGTGCACCAGAAGCAATCAAAGCGATCGCTGACACAAATGGTATATATGCTGCGACTGCTACTCAAAATCCCCGAGGTATGGCTACACAAGCAGTTCAGGTTGGTAACGACATCTTGCATGGTAAAAAACCTAGCAGTTCCACCATTCTGCTGACACCCAAGCTGATTACAAAAGACAACGTCAGCACAGAAAAAGGTTGGTAAGTAATCAAAATTGTGAAAGTCACTGTTCATCAGTGCTGAGTTTTCCAAAGATGATTTTGTAACGGCTTTCATTTCACATCAAATGTGATTTGCTGAAATTTTTAACTCAAAAACGCAAATTTTCAATTGTTTTTAGAGGAACAGATCATGACAACAAATATTGAAACCTCTTTTCCTCATGTACCAACTGCTACCCCTGTATTAGAAATGCAAGGGATTGCTAAACGATTTAATGGTGTACCTGCCCTCCAAAATGTCAATCTCACGATTTACCCAGGAGAGGTTCACGCCCTCATGGGTGAGAACGGAGCAGGCAAAAGCACATTGATGAAGATCCTTGCTGGGGCTTACATTGCTGATGAAGGCGAGATTCGCATCAACGGTAGCCCTATAAAAATTACCGATCCAGCTTCAGCACGCAAGGCAGGTATCAATCTCATTTATCAAGAACTGAACGTTGCACCTAATTTAACCGTTGCCGAAAATATTTTTATGGGTAGCGAGTTGCGCCGAGGTCAGCTTTTAGACCGCAAAGGTATGGAACTGGAAGCACAGAAAGTGCTTCAAAGCCTCGGAGCGAGTTTTACACCACAAACAGTGGTTGGTAGCTTGGTAGTCGCCGAACAACAGCAGGTGGAAATTGCGCGGGCGCTGAAGGACAATAGCCGCGTTTTGGTAATGGACGAGCCAACAGCAGCACTATCTGACCGCGAAACAGAGCGCTTGTTTGAGGTAATTCGCAGACTAAAAAGCGACGGCATTGCCATTATCTACATCAGTCACCGCATGGAAGAAATATATGCTTTGGCTGACCGGATTAGCGTGCTGCGGGATGGTCAATACATTGGCAGTTTGACACGGGATGAAATTTCTGCACAGCGATTGGTACAAATGATGGTCGGTCGCTCGATGCAGGACTTTTACGAACATCAACGGCAAACCAACCCCGGTCCAGTGAGATTGGAAGTCACAAATATCAGTGATGGACGCAAGGTTGAGCCAACTAGTTTTCAACTTCGCGCTGGCGAAATTGTCGGTCTAGCGGGGCTAGTTGGTGCAGGACGAACGGAAGTATGCCGGCTGATTTTTGGTGCTGATCGCAAGGTAAGTGGTGAAGTCTTCCTCAATGGTATGAAACTTAATATTAATAGCCCCGGTGATGCCATTAATGCTGGAATTGGTTACGTCCCAGAAGACCGCAAAGACCAGGGTTTATTTCTGGAGATGAGTTCCCGTAAGAATATAGCCATTAACACACTCAAGCAGGATGCAAAGGCTGGTGTCGTCAACTGGGGTTCAGTCAATCTATTGGCGACGCAAGCGGTGGAAGACTTCAATATCCGGCTGGCGAATTTGGAAATCAGAGCGGTGGATCTTTCTGGTGGTAATCAGCAGAAGCTACTGCTAGCACGTTGGTTAGCGATTAAGCCGAGAGTACTGATGTTGGATGAGCCGACACGCGGTGTAGATATCGGTGCCAAAAGCGAAATTTACCGAATTATCAGCGAGTTAGCAGCACAAGGTGTTGCGGTTCTGATGGTTTCGAGCGAACTACCGGAAGTTGTGGGCTTGAGCGATCGCGTCTTAGTGATGCGAGAAGGGCAGCTAGTAGGCGAACTTGACGGCAGTCTTGGTAAAGAAATTACCCAAGAAAATATTATGCACTATGCAACTGGAGCATCGGAGGTATCAGCATCATGAGTCAGACAATAAGACCAGCCAATAATAAAGCAGACAAGAATTCAACGCAGCGCAACCGCAAATCAATCAGCACTCTGCTTGAGGTTGCAGGTATTCTGCCGATTCTAATAATTATCTGTATCTTATTTACATTTCTTTCTCCCAGCTTCCTCACAGGCGCTAATATTGTTAATATATTGCGTCAGGCATCAATCAATATTGTCCTAGCAACGGGAATGACGTTTGTAATTCTGACTGGAGGTATTGACCTTTCAGTTGGATCAATATTGGCTGTTTCTGCCGTAGTTACGGTGCTGGTATCGCTACTTCCCGCTATAGGTTGGGCGGCTATACCTGCTGGTTTGCTTGCAGGATTGCTT
Organism: Brasilonema angustatum; assembly: GCF_059505445.1. Lineage (NCBI taxonomy): Bacteria > Bacillati > Cyanobacteriota > Cyanophyceae > Nostocales > Scytonemataceae > Brasilonema > Brasilonema angustatum. The sequence goes on from NZ_JCACKO010000011.1 coordinate 24,549, forward strand.
TTGGGCTTAGTTAACGGCGCTCTGATCACTTTTTTGGATGTGCCACCTTTTATCGTCACGCTGGGTTCACTGACTGCCTTGCGGGGTGTTGCCTTTTTGGTTGCCAAGGGTACAACGGTTATTAACCGTGACATAAATTTTGCTTGGATAGGCAATAGCTATGTCGGTCCCCTTCCTTGGCTGGTAATCATTGCGCTACTGAGTATAGTAGTGAGTTGGTTTGTCCTGCGACAAACTGTTTTGGGGGTGCAAATATATGCAGTGGGTGGTAATGAGCGAGCAGCACGATTAACTGGGATTAAAGTTGATCGGGTGTTGCTATTTGTGTATGGCGTCAGTGGATTACTGGCAGGTTTGGCAGGAATAATGAGTGCCAGCCGTCTTTATAGTGCTAGTGGGATCGTGGGTACTGGTTACGAGTTGGATGCGATCGCTGCTGTTATTCTTGGTGGAACTAGCTTTACAGGCGGTATTGGCACGATTGGGGGAACCCTTCTTGGTGCATTGATCATTGCTATTCTCAACAATGGTTTGACTTTGTTGAACTTGTCTTACTTCTGGCAATTAGTTGTCAAAGGATTAGTCATTATTTTGGCGGTGACGATGGATCGCCTGCGCAGACGTTCCAGACGGTGAACCATCACGTGGATTTAGTGAAGAATAAAACGCCTTTATTACTGGGAGAGAAACCTCTTAAAATGTTCCTCAAAAAAATGCCCGCCATCACCAAGCCAAAATCTAACTGATTGAACTGGGCATTTTTCTTCCAAGATTACGCAATAAAAGCTGAAAGCACACCAAAAAATATGGTCTTGACTCTTTAAGTATAAACCCATGCAACGAACGCAAATCTTAGCTCAGTTTTAACCCAGTTTAGTAAACGCTCTCACTATATATATGAGATATAACCATGACTTCCACTACTAGTCGTCGTAAAGCTAACACGTATTATGTCATTTTGATTGCTGGTGCTGCTGCCCTCGGGGGCTTTTTGTTCGGTTTTGACACTGCCGTGGTCAACGGCGCGGTTTTAGCTCTCTCCAAAGCCTTTAACACCAGTAGTTGGGTGACTGGTCTAGCAGTGTCCCTAGCGTTGCTGGGATCTGCGGTAGGAGCCTTCTTTGCTGGACAAATTGCAGATCGCTATGGTCGAGTCAAGGCAATGGTAGTTGCTTCGGTGTTGTTTACTATCAGTGCTATTGGCTCTGGCTTAGCCTTCAGTATCTGGGATTTTATTTTTTGGCGACTGTTGGGTGGGATTGCAATCGGGGCAGCCAGCGTGATTGCACCAGCTTATATTGCAGAATGTTCTCCCTCCCATTTGCGCGGAAGGCTAGGATCTCTTCAGCAATTAGCGATTGTAATTGGAATTTTCATTGCCCTCCTCTCCGACTACTTTATCGCTGTGTCAGCGGGTTCAGCAGATTCACCATTTTTGTTTGGGATTGCAGCTTGGCGCTGGATGTTTTGGACAGCAGTCCCGCCAGCTGTGTTCTACGGGATGGCGGCTTTAACGATTCCCGAATCCCCCCGGTACTTGGTTGCTCAAGGACGCGATCCAGAAGCTGCTACCGTTTTGAGCAAGATTTTGGGTGGTAATGTACTGGAAAAAATCGAAGAAATTCGGCAAACAGTGCTTCGAGAACGCGAGCCTAAGTTTTCTGACCTTTTGAGTAGAAGTGGCGGACTCCTACCCATTGTTTGGGTCGGAATAGGCTTATCTGTACTCCAGCAATTCGTTGGTATCAATGTGATCTTCTACTACAGCAGCGTTTTGTGGCGGGCGGTTGGGTATTCAGAAAAAGATTCCCTAACAATCACAGTGCTCACAGGAGCTGTAAATATTATTACTACACTTATTGCGATCGCCTTCGTGGATAAATTTGGTCGCAAGCCCTTACTCATCCTAGGGTCGGTCGGCATGACTGTGACTTTGGGGACAATGGCTTCTATTTTTGCAACCGCCACGCTCGATGCTGCTGGCAACCCAGCTTTGAGCGGATCAGCAGGTCTTGTAGCTCTCCTAGCAGCTAATCTCTATGTGTTTTGCTTCGGTTTCTCTTGGGGACCAGTGACCTGGGTACTGTTAGGAGAAATGTTTAATAACAAGATTCGAGGTGCTGCCCTTTCAGTTGCTGCAGCAATGCAATGGATTGCAAATTTCCTCGTTTCTACAACATTTCCTCCTATCCTGCAATATTTCGGGCTGGGTTCTGCTTATGGTATTTATACAATTGCGGCGGCTATCTCGTTATTCTTCGTTCTGTTTTTTATTAAGGAAACCAAAGGAATGGAGTTAGAAGATATGTAAGTATGTTTGTGATCGATTGTCTGTTGTTCTTGCGCCACTGGCATATTGATCAACGTTGTATCTACGCTGTCCTGACGGTGTTCGGATAGCTTGAATTTTTCCAGATTCTTCCCATCCCCGGAGTGTTCGTTCATTGACCCCAAGGATGTCTGACGCTTCCTTGGGCGAAACATATCTGACAATAGCTTTGTTCTTAATAAAAAACCCCAGTGATGGTCTGAGGTTTATATCGAATGATCTTCAAAAAAATGCAATATGTTTCAATACTATAGGCATCATTTTTTATAAAACCCTTTCTAAAGCATGGGTTTAAGTTACAAACAACTGTGTTGACCAATACGTCAACGGGTTTCTATTGGAGTATTTCCGTCCGCGCCGCGACCTTGTCCACAGTTGTTAATAAAAAACCCCCAGTGATAATCTGAGGGTTTATGCCAAATAAGCCTTAAGTATTTCATCTATTCCAATACTATAGGCATCGTTTTTTTATAAAACCCTTTCTAAAGCATGGGTTTAGGTTACAAACAACTGTGTTGACCAATACGTCAACGGTTTTCTATTGGAGTATTCGCGACTGCGCCGCAGTCCCTACGTCTGCGGTTTGAACGCACAGGCACGGAAAGCGCCACAGCTTACGATTAAAAAACCCCTAGACCTGCTACTAGGGGATCATGTCGAATTACTTGTATTCGTTCCAATATTAGTAGCATCATATTTATAAACCCCTTTCTAAAGCAAGAGTTTAAATTACAAAAAATTGTGTTGCTTAATACGTGCGTCACTCAGCAACACCCTCCGATTGCGCTAGCCACCAGGCTTAGGCGTTTGCCTGTATTTTTCCTGGTGAATCCCCTTTTGCTTCAGGCTGTGCGCGAACGCGTGAAAAATGTTCAGTTACAGTTACCATTCTCATGGAGTTGGGAAAATGTGACGAGGTGTAGGAATATCACAAGGTATACGTAAAATCCTCTACCAACATACCCGGAACCATACTACCTCCCAACTGACGACCATCATATGTTCCGACTTCAGGTACAAATTCTTGGAAATTGGTCAAATCTACCAGATTCTCTCCCCAAAATCGATAAAGACTTTCATCAAAACGCAAATTTTCGATAGGGGCAGTAATTTCACCATTTTCTACCCAAAAGCAGGCATAACGGGTCATACCTGTAATTCGACCTGTGGGGCGATCGCTCCAATTCAAATAATGTAAATTAGAGACATACAAACCCGTATTTAAATGAGTAAGAATATCCTCTAACCTTAAATTCCCTGGACTAATTTCTGGTGCACGTAAACTCTCATAACTATTAGCGCCATTAGCAGTTTTTTGATATTCCCTAGCGGTGCGAGAATTAACGAGCGTATTAACTAAAACTCCTTTTTCAATAACAGGTAATTCTAAGGGAGCCATTTCTCCCAATTCATTAAATCGCGGTACTAACCCTCGTTGAAAGTTTTCTTTCACATGAAATGCAACAGATAACTGCTTTTCTTTGCGCCACAGTGACGCTAAAGCACTCCCTCCCTGTTGTAAATCAGCTTCACTCACACCTCCCCAAGAAAGCATTGCCACTAAATCAGCAACTGCTGCTGGTGCAAAGTAGGTTTTATAGTGTCCTCGCGGCAATTCTTTTATTGGACGAGAAAGCAATTGTAATTGTCTTTTCCCATCGCTAATTTTCTCGCTATAAGCTTCTTGATTCCACTCGCTACCAGCAAAAGTTCCTTTAACAGCTTGTGCTTCAGTTGTGAATATAGAATAGTCCAAGGAAAAAGTTTCGGTACTAAACCAGTGTTTTTGACCACTGGAATCAGCATAGCCTTTAATGACAACTCCCCCAGCATATAGCCCAGCAAAATCTAATTCAGCGACCTGTTGGAGCACCGTTGACACGACAACTTCCTCAGCCAATAGATTTCCACAATGAACTTCTCGACTGGTATTTGTTCCTGATGGTAAAACCAAATATGGATCTAGAGGTAACAGAGGAAGTTCTTCTCGTAGTTCTTGGAGTGCTTGGTATGCAAATTGCCAATCGACTTCCGAATCTCCGGTAAAGGGAAACTGCCGAAAACTACTGCGTTGATTTTGCATTAAAGTCAGTTCAATCCAACCATCAGTTACACAGCCTGTTTGCCGCACCTTGGCATGATTGAAACGAGTAAATTGACTACGTTCACTGCTAAGTTTCACAGTAAATTGTTCACTTTCTTCTTTCTTATTTAAGAGAGTTTTAATCAGTTGGTTAAAGCTGACTTCTAAAGCAGATAGTTCTTCGTGTTTCATAAGCATTGTAAATCGAGAGGGAGTAGGGGAGCGGGGGAGGTGGGGAGTTGAGGAGAGAAGAATGACTCTCCTTGTCCCTTTGTCCTTTTATACTCTTCAACCGCCGCCAAAGACCTCCACGTTAGCAAATACACAAATGGGTGAACCATGACCTACCCAAATCGTTTGGTTAGGTTCTCCTTTGCCACACAAAGGAGTCCCGTACATTTCCCAAGTAGAGGAGTTTCCTACTTTTACTAAACTGTGCCAAAACTCTGGTGTTGTGGCTCGATAGTTGGGATTGCGGAGGGTTTTGGTAAGTTTGCCGTTTTCAATCAATTTAGCGTATTCGCAACCAAACTGAAATTTGTAGCGGCGGTCATCAATTGACCAGGAGCGATTGGATTCCATATAAACGCCGCGTTCTATACCAGCAATAATTTCCTCAAAAGAGCCTTCCCCTGGTTCTAAATTCAAGTTTGCCATGCGGTCAATTGGTGGTCGATTCCAAGAGCAAGCACGAGCACAAGCGACTCCTGGTACACCTGCTCTTGCTTGACTTTCCAAACTACCCAAACCTCGCTGGAGAACGCCTTCTTTAATTAAATACTCCCGTGTTGCCACAGCACCTGTATCATCAAAGCCATAGCTGGCAAATTCACCAAGTACGGTGGGGTCAAAGGTAATGTTCATCTGGGAAGAACCATAGGTCAAAGTGCCGAAATCCCTCTGATTGACAAAACTACCTCCAGCGTAATTGCGCTCATCGCCCAAAATTCGGTCAATTTCTAGGGGATGTCCAATGCTTTCGTGGATTTGCAGCATCATTTGGTCTGGGGCTAACACTAATGAAGTACAAGTCGTTGGACATTCTTCTGCTGTCAACAGTTCTACTGCTTGTTCGCCAATTTGCTGCACCCGAACCCACAAGTCAGCTTCTTGGAAAAGTTCCAGTCCACCTTGGTAACAGTTTGCTTGCAAGCCGTTGTTAGTGCGTTGCTGGACAACCGCCCCATCTTGTGCTGTTGCACCGTAATGTGTGCCGAAAAACATAAATTTTTGATACACTTCTGAGCCGTTGCTGCTGACAAACCAAGTCTCTCTCTCGCTTGTTGTCAAGTTGGCTAGAGTTTGTACAATTTGGTCAGAAACTCTTAGGGTATGGCAGACACGAACAAGTAAATCGTTGATTTCCCCAGGACTCAAAGCATCAAAGGGTTTTAGAAATGGCGAGATATATTGACCAACAACTTTAGGGCGCTCATTCTCAACACCAAACGAATGTATCCACCACTCAGTCGCAGCAAGTGCTTGTCTGTATGCTTTTTGGGCGGCGGCTTGCAAGTCTTGAATAGCAAGCGAATTGGTAGCTGCATATCCTATACAGCCGTTGATCATAACTTCCAGCATAAACCCCATCGTAGAGGATTTGCCGTTACTTTGGGGTATGCCGTCACGGACATGACAGGTAAATGAAGTTTCCTTGACGACTCTAATACCAAGCCAGTCGGCAGGTATATTTATTTGAGCGATCGCTTTTGTTAGTTCAGACCACATAACAATTCAAAGTTCAAAATTCAAAGTTCAAAATTAAAGATTTCAAATTCCAGAAATTATTTTTGATGATTTTGTTTAGTTTTAACAACGATAACAGCAATTATCCTAATTATCTCGTTAATTTCTCCTAGAAGAGATATTAAGCGACTTTCTGGCATTAATTCAGTAGCAATTAGGAGTCTGAGCCAGTATCTTGTTTCTTTAGCCTCTTTCAGAGCAATTTCTAGTTTGTTAATAAAATCGGCTGTACTTTGTGCCGATTGGGATTCTTCAACATTTGCTCCAATTGACATTCCAGACTTTATCAACTGTTTAGAAAGTCTTTCTGCCACTCCCGAACTTTCATTTAGTACTTAACATAGTTTAACAATACGGATAGCAAACTCAAACGTTCTATCAGTAATTGCTTTATTTGTACTCGTCATTTTGCATTTTGTTATTCATTTTGAATTTTGAGAGAAGTTGGAGCGGAGGAAACCTCCGCTCCAATCTTCGGTGATTTTGAATTTTGAATTCTCAGTTGCGGTGCCATTTAGAGCCTTCACGACTATCAATTAGGATAATTCCTTGTGCTTGTAGTTCTTCACGAATGCGATCAGCTTCGGCAAAATTCTTAGCTTTACGCGCATCCTGCCGTTTCTGAATGAAAGCCTCAATTTCGGCATCGCTTATACCACTACTTTGAGGTGTTTCCACTTCTTGTTTTACTTCTAAACCAAGAACTTGAGCTAGTGTCACTAATGTGTACCACTGTTTCTGTAATTCTATTGATGGAGTTTCTGTTTTTCCATCATGCACCAGAAGGTTTCCCTCGCGTTGTAACTTCTTGCTTAATTCAAACAGCACTGCCAAACTTTTGGAGAAGTTGAAGTCATCATCTCCTGACGCTTCAAACTCTTGGATCAGATCTTTATCTAATTGATGAATATGATTAATAAAAGCAAGTTTTTCACCATGTACATAGCCGAATAGTAAACCTTCTTTAAGGGTTTTCCATTGTGCAGAAGCTGTGGCGATCGCGTGTTCGGTAAAATCAAGCGGTTTACGATAATGGGCTTGCAGCACAAACAATCGCACCGCCATTGGATCTACAGGTGCATGACTGTGGGCTCCTACTCCATCCAACAATTCGCGAATCGTGATAAAGTTGCCCAAAGACTTAGACATTTTTGCACCATCCACCATCACCATACCGTTATGCATCCAGTAACGAGCGAGTGGTTGGTTCGTCGCAGCTTCCGACTGAGCAATTTCGTTTTCGTGATGGGGATTTATTAAATCTCTCCCTCCACCATGAATATCAATAGTTGTACCCAGTCTTTCCTTAATCATGGCTGAACATTCAATATGCCAGCCCGGACGACCTTTACCCCAGGGCGAATCCCAAGCTGGTTCTCCTGGTTTTGCAGCTTTCCATAAGGCAAAGTCAAAGGGATGTTGCTTTTTTCCTTCTGGATCTTCAGAATCTACCCTTCCGCTCGCACCTGCTTGCTTTTGATCCAGTTGTTGTCCAGAGAGCTTCCCATACGCAGGGAAACGCTCTACCCTGTAGTAAACATCACCACCAACGGCGTAAGCGTAATCTTTTTCTTCTAAAGCATCAATCAGTTCAATGACAGCAGGAATATTCTCCGTCACACGCGGATACTCATCAGCATCCATGACATTTAAGCGGCGGATATCTTCAAAATATGCATCAATAAAGCGATTTGCCACCGCCTCCATTGTCGAGCCTTGTTCTCTGGCACGGTTAAGAATTTTGTCGTCAATGTCAGTAAAATTCTGAATATAGTGCACGTGGTAGCCGCGCCACTCGAGATAACGACGTATCGTATCCCAGATGATGTAGGAACGAGCATGACCCAAATGGCAATAGTCGTACACTGTGACGCCGCAGCAATACATCTTAACCTTTCCTGGTTCGACGGTTTGAAACGATTCTTGGCGGCGGGTGAGTGTATTGTAAACTGTTAGGGTCATAACAAGTGTGATACTGGTGAAATAAAGATACGTAATAATAGGGGAGAATAACTGGGATGAAAAACCAGCTACCCTATGCTAGTGTTTTCTGTCCTCTGTGCGCTACATTCTTTGTTCTGACTATTTTGATTTTTTCACAGCATCGCTATGCAAGCAGTTAGTTCCGAATCTCAATCAATGGATGCACCGAAGAAAGGATTACCAGTAACAATTCTTACTGGATTCCTCGGTAGCGGTAAGACGACTTTACTTAATCATATCCTGACCAATCAGCAGGGACTGAAAACTGCTGTTCTGGTGAATGAGTTTGGCGAAATTGGTATCGATAATGAGTTAATTATCTCCACTGACGATAATAACGATAACATGGTGGAGTTGAGTAACGGTTGTATCTGCTGCACCATTAATAATGACTTGGTGGATGCCGTTTACAAAGTTTTGGAACGCCAAGACAAAATAGATTATCTCGTTGTGGAAACAACTGGACTGGCAGATCCGCTACCTGTTGCTCTGACTTTTCTTGGTACCGAGTTACGCGACTTAACCCGTTTGGATTCAATCATTACGGTAGTAGACGCAGCGAATTACAGCCTGGATTTATTCAACTCTCAGGCGGCTCACAGTCAAATTGCCTATGGTGATGTGATTCTGCTGAACAAGACGGATTTAGTTTCTCAAGCAGAATTAGAGACGCTAGAAGTCAAACTTCGGGAAGTCAAGGAAGGAGCGAGAATTATCCGTACAACAAAATCACAAGTACCACTACCCTTAATTCTCAGCGTTGGCTTGTTTGAGTCAGACAAGTATTTCGCTGATACTGCGAGTTCCCATAGTCATGATCATCACGACCATGAGCATGATCATCACCACGATCATTCTGAGTGCGCTCATGATCATGACCACCATGAGCATGAGCACGACCACGATCATTCTGAGTGCACTCATGATCATGATCATGAGCACCATCACCATCATCACTCCGATCACTTAGAGAATGATGGTTTTACTTCCATATCTTTCCAGACTGACAAACCTTTTGCGATTAGAAAGTTTCAATATTTTCTAGATAATCAGCTACCTGAAACAATTTTCCGAGCAAAAGGGATAATGTGGTTTGACGAAAGCCCTCAACGTCATATTTTCCATCTTTGCGGCAAGCGCTTCAGTTTGGATGATGATGAATGGAAAGGTGAGAAGAAGAACCAGTTGGTGTTGATTGGTCAAAATCTGGATCGTGAAACTTTGCTCAACCAGCTTGAAAAGTGCATTTGTCTTCCTTCCACGACTCGTGGTAAAGGGTTTGGCAAATAGCTGACTAACGTAAGGCTCTTACACTGTAGAAAGTTATGAGTGATGAGTGATGCGTGAGGTGACTTGTTATGTCTGTGCGTTCTACTCATCACTCATTTTAATTATGAAAATCCTCGTTTGTAACTCTTAATCAAATCATTACTGATTTTTATTCTGATTTATGTATAAAAGTGAAAAAATGCAATAAGTTCTCATTTGAGTGGCAAAAATAACTGTGAGTCAAATATTCTTCCGAAAACAGTTTAACTTAGTTACCAGAGTCCTGTTACCAGCACTTTTTATACTCATTATCGCTATTGTTCCTTTTAGTGGCGTTAATCAGGCTGTAGACGTACCAAAACTTAGCCATAAAAGCAATTCCATAACTATTGAAAATACTAAACCAGGTACGACTCATTGGCAGTTGATAAATCCTGCTACTAAGCGAGAAATTGAAGGTTATGCTTCCCTGACTAGTGTCAATCGCGGCGACGAAATTAAATTTTTTGTGAGTACCAAAGAACCCAGCTATACGATTGAAATTTTCCGTATGGGCTGGTATGGTGGTGCTGGAGGACGGCAAACAGCACCTCAAGTGACACGCAAAAGTGTAAAACAACCGCTGCCACAAGTGGATCAAGTCACCGGATCAATTGAATGCAATTGGAAAGATCCTTATGTTTTGAAAATTCCCTACAATCCAGCAGATCCTACACAATGGGCAAGTGGTTTTTACCTAGCCAAACTAACCACAAGTAAAAGTGGCAAGCAAAGCTATATTATTTTTGTAGTACGTGATGATAGCCGTACTTCTGATTTTCTCTTTCAATCGAGCGTTACAACTTATCAAGCATATAACAACTGGGGTGGAATGTCGCTTTATCGGTGGAACAGTCGGGGGAAACAAGCATATAAAGTTTCCTTCAACCGCCCATATGCTCTTAGTCCCAACTTGAAAGCGGCTTATGGGGTAGGTGCAGGAGAATTTTTGACTAATTTTCAACCCAAAAGGAGAACCTCTAGCGCGGGGTGGGAATACAACATGGTGCGATGGCTAGAACGGGAAGGCTATGATGTCACCTATTGCACAGATATTGACACCCACGAAAATCGCATTGACCAATACAGTGGCAAACCAATGTTATTGTTGCATAAAGCATTTCTTTCGGTTGGTCATGATGAATACTGGTCGTGGAATATGCGCCAAAATGTAAAAGCAGCAAGAGACGCTGGGGTGAGTCTCGGCTTTTTTTCGTCCAACACCTGCTATTGGCAAATTCGCTTTGAAGCAAGTGGTTTGACAAAACAGCTCAATCGCACCATTGTGACATATAAAGAAGGTGCTGCCCTTGACCCCTTTGCTAGAGACAGTAATCCAAACAACGATTACCTAGTCACAACTACTTGGCGATCAAAACCTGTGAGTCTTCCGGAGGAAGCTCTCATTGGAGTTATGTACCAGACATTTCAAGTGAACGCGGATATTGTCATTGATCATACAGCCCCAGATTGGCTGCTTGCCAATACGCAATTAAGTCGAAGCAAGACTCAAGCTTCTGTAGATACTAATCTGAAAGTAGGTGACAAAGAAATCCGTCTTGAGGGGCTTTTGGGTTATGAAGTTGATCGGATGTTTAGCAACGCGCCACCCAATACGATCCGCATTGCCCATTCACCTTATCGTTATCGTAAAGGTATCCGATATGCAGATATGACAGTTTATACTGCAAAATCAGGAGCAACAGTATTTGCAACCGGCTCTATGCAATGGAATTGGGGGCTAGATGATTACAACGCGCCACAAGTACGTCCTTCTCTTTTAAATGCTGATGCACAAGCTATCACACGTAATATTCTCGCCAAAATCGTGAGCAAATGAGAAAATGAGGAATTATGGACATTTCTCATAATTCCTCATTTATGATTCTTGATTTTCACAGATTTGATGCCGTATCTGGCGCAACGATTTCGCCAGTTCCCACATTTAGAATTATGTCCTGATCAGTGATCAAATCTGTGAGTTCCTTAACTTGTAAATTCATTTCCTCACAGGCTTGTCGTAATTCTTGTGCAAAAGTCCTAAGGTCATCTCCATAGCCACATTGGTAAGCAGCGGTTTCAATTCCTTGCTTGGCATTTGCTCTTGCACAATCTACTAATTCGGTGCCTTTTAGTGGTGTTTGGGATGCCATATCTGTTTTTATGACTTTATAAAGGTTTCCTCATAAGATTATCTATCAATTCAAGTGTTAATTCATCCCCCTAATGGTTTAAAAAAGTTAAGAGTTAGGATTAAATTCTTATGTTATAGACGCGCTATAGCGCGTCTGTACAACTTCATTACCCGTTGACGACATTACCACCATTGGGGTGTAACACTTGGCCAGAGAAGTAAGAAGAGTCATCAGATGCTAGAAACACATAACTGGGTGCGACTTCTTCAGGTTGTCCTGGTCTTTGCATTGGAACTTGTTTCCCGAATTTTTTCACTTTTTCTTCAGGAAAAGTTGACGGAATCAAAGGTGTCCAAATTGGACCGGGAGCGACGGCATTCACACGAATTCCCTTTTCAATTAAACTCAGTGATAAGGAACGAGTAAAGGCAACGATCGCACCTTTTGTTGAAGAGTAATCAAGGAGCTGTTTACTACCTTGGTAAGCTGTGACTGATGTACTGTTTATGATGGTACTACCTTCTTTCAGGTGTTTCAACGCCGCTTTGGTTAAGAAAAACATCGAGAAAATATTTGTGCGGAAAGTCCGCTCTAACTGTTCTTTGCTGATATCCTCGATGCTTTCTTGCGGATGCTGTTCAGCAGCGTTGTTGACTAAAATATCCAGCTTGCCAAATTCATCGATAGTTTGTTGTACAAGTTGCTGACAAAAGGCTTCATCACCAATGTCACCAGCTATAGTCACAGCACGACGCCCTTGTTCTTCAACTAATTGTTTTGTTTCTTTAGCATCGTCGTGTTCGTTGAGGTAGGCTATAGCCACGTCTGCTCCTTCTTTAGCAAATGCGATCGCCACCGCACGACCAATACCACTATCTCCACCTGTGATCAATGCGACTTTGTTTTTAAGCTTGTCACTTCCTTTATATTGAGAATCATCTGCTTTGGGTTTTGGCGTCATTTCTGATTCCGCGCCCGGTATTTCTTGAGATTGAGGTGGTTGTAATTGTTCTTCTGGCATAGTAGAATCTTCCTTGAAAATAGACGAACTAAAAAAATACTGTTTCAAAACTAAACCTTGGACTGAACTATCAATCCAAGGTTTTATTTTTTGGTTAGCAATTGCCATTCAACAGTTTAGGCTTTTCTCCTTTTCATACTTTTCGTACTTGTTGCTATATAATCCGGTTTGATTTGGTGAACAACTCCTCAGAGAGCTTAACAGGGAACAGGGAAAAAGCAATAAAGGTATACTGAGTTTTTTTCAAAATCAAAGAGGAGTCCTATAGCAATTATACGTAACTGTTATTAATTTTCGTCACACAAGACACATACTCTTTCTCTGACAAAGAAACACAGCTATGCTGTTGTCGTGAAAGGAAATATTTAAGCCTTTCATCTTTTTATTAAGTTATCTGTTGTGTGGCGATTATTTCTCACCCTTTAGATGTAAAAAAACTCAATTTTTATCAATCTTAAGACGTAAAAACTATTTCTACAAAATGAAGTTGAGGGTATACAGTGCGTTGCACGGTTATCCTGCGTTGTATAGGACTACTATTTGATTTTTGCGAAGCTAGGTACACCTTAAAGAGGCTTTTTCCCTGTTAAGCATTAAGCGTTAAACGCGTACACAAGTAATTTCACTAAATCAAACCGGATTTCTATAGCAACTGTAGTTCAAGAGTCGAGAGTTAAGGGTCACAAGGAGCTAACGCTGAGGTGAAGCACTGCTGCTTTGAAGGTTTCTCTAGCGTAGATGCCGTGGATGGTCTCCCGATTTAAGGGCATTGGCACTTCACATTCAAAAGAACTTCTCATTCCATTCCATCTCATTCCTACTCTTTACGAATTATTGAGAGTCTGATTGATTTATTCCTTTAATAGTATAAATGGTGAAATGAGAGGCAGTATAAAAAATGAATTGTCGTACATCAGCGGCAAACGAAAATTTCATTAAAATATACCCGAGAAAAACAATCCTGGAGAAAGTAAGGCAGAATTTAACTTATGCAAAAACTTGATATTTTTTCTAATGAACAAATTGACAAGTTTCGGAATCTTCAGTTAACTTTAAGCGAACGCTGGAAAACTGTCCAGGAATTTGAGAACAGCGACGCGGATATTTTAGTTATTCCCTCCTTGAGCATTGACCAGGGAGAACTCAAAAAAATCGAAGGTTTTGAGCATTATGAGGAACGACTGCTGTTTTACTTGATTCAATTGCAGAATCCCTGCACTCGACTGATTTATATCACATCAATGCCAATGCATCCCAGCGTCATTGATTACTATCTGCAACTTTTACCGGGAATTCCTTTTTCTCATGCTCGCAATCGCTTGCTGCTACTTTCCACTTACGATTCCTCTCCCAAACCCCTTACTCAAAAGATTTTAGAACGCCCCCGCTTGCTAAAGCAAATTCATCAAGCCTTAAGGGTTGAAAAATCATTTATGGTATGCTATAATTCCACAGAATTAGAAGCAGAATTGTCTTTAAAATTGGGAGTGCCGCTGTACGCTGCCGCACCAGATTCGCAAATTTGGGGGACGAAAAGTGGCAGTAGGCAAATATTTGCAGAAAGCGGAGTTCCGTTTCCAGATGGTTGCCAGAGTGTTTGGAATGATACAGATTTGGCACAAGCAGCAGCCGAATTGTGGGAACGCCAGCCGACATTAAAACGGATTGTGGTAAAACTCAACGAAGGAATCTCTGGAGAAGGAAATGCGCTCTTGGACTTAAGACCGATTTTGAATTTAGCACCTCCTGCTAGTTCTCATGAGGAACGAGTAACAGCGATGAGCGAGTCCTTGAAAACTATGCGCTTTCAAGCCAAAGAAGAGAATTGGGAGACATTTTCGCGAAAAATACCTGAGTTAGGGGCAATTGTTGAGGCGTTCCTGGAAGGAGAAGTCAAGCGATCGCCCAGCGTCCAAGGACTTATTACACCCAATGGCGAGGTGGAAATCCTCTCAACCCACGACCAAATTCTGGGAGGACCTGACGGTCAAGTTTATCTGGGTTGCGAATTTCCTGCCGATGAAACGTATCGACTGCAATTGCAGCAGATAGGGTTAAAAGTTGGCAAAAATTTGGCAGACAAAGGTGCATTAGAAAGATTTGCAGTTGATTTTATCGCCGTTGACAACGGTGATGGACAGTGGGACATTCAAGCAATTGAAATTAACCTACGTAAAGGTGGTACGACGCATCCCTTTATGAGTCTGAAATTATTAACTAACGGTCGCTATGAACTCTCAACGGGTTTATTTTACACTCAGCAAGGCCGTCCCAAATACTACATGGCTACTGATAACTTACAAAAAGACTGCTATCGGGGGCTTTTGCCCAACGATTTCATGGACATCATCGCTCGTCATAGGCTACACTTTGACACTGGAACCGAAACAGGCACGGTATTTCACTTGATGGGTTGTCTTTCCCAGTTTGGTAAGTTGGGATTGACAAGTATAGGTAATTCTCCACAACAGGCAGAAGAAACTTATAACAAAGTTATCAAAGTTTTGGATAAAGAAACTTTGAGCAACAATAACGATTTATCCTCGTCATCGGAATATGCCTTCCCTATGACTTGGGATGGATCTCGCTGCTAGAAAATGGGGAATTGTGAGTAGTTAGCTGCTTACGAGTTGGCTGTGAAAAAGGACTACTCACCCACTAACCACTAACTACGAACCATTTCCCCGTCTCCAGTTATGTACAATCGACTCAGGCTATGTCTTTGAGCGCTTGTGTTTCACACTAATCAAAATGCAGTTCATTGCATCAATTCAGACTGTCCGCGTCCCTATCCCCAGCCTTGGGGAAACAAATTTTGCCACACCTGTGGCGCACCGCTACAACTTTTAGACCGCTATATCCCACTCCAGCGTTTGGGATCAGGTGGTTTTGCCCAAATTTACACAGTTTGGGATCAAAAGACACAAACCGAAAAAGTGCTGAAAGTGTTGATGGAAAGTTCACCCAAGGCGCTGGAATTGTTTGCCCAAGAGGCGACGGTTTTAAAAAGTTTGCGACATCCGGGTGTTCCGAGAGTTGATGCTGATGGATATTTTTCTGTAGAGATATTCTCTGTAACAACTCCACAAACCAATCTCACGCCTTACCAGTTCAATTGTCTGGTGATGGAAAAAATTCACGGTCAAACTTTAGAGGAAGTTTTCCAGCAGTATCCCCAAGGCTGTCCTCAGGAGTGGATTTTAAACTGGCTTGTCCAAGCTGTGGAGATTTTACAAGAGTTACATAGTCGCAAGATAATTCATCGCGATATCAAACCTTCTAATTTAATGCTGCGTACCTCGCAAGGTTCCGTAAATAAGGGGGGAACGAGGAAAGATCAGCTGGTGCTGATTGATTTTGGGGGAGCAAAACAATATAGTTCCAACCTGTTTGGTTTAAAACCTTCCTCAACCAGGTTGTATTCTTCTGGCTACAGTCCCCCAGAACAAATTATTGGGGGTATTATTGGACCGGGTGCTGATTTTTATGCCCTTGGTCGAACGATGATTGAGATGTTAACGGGCAAATCTCTTAGCGATATGGAGAATCAGGTAACTGGGGAGTTGCTTTGGCGCAAAGTGGTCAATGTCAATTCCCAACTGGCAGATTTGCTTGATGAGATGGTGCAAGAAGATGGGCGATCGCGTCCAGCAAATGCAGCAACTGTTCAAAAACGTTTAGAAAAAATTTCCCGAGTTTCACCACAGCAGGGGGTTCTTTCCCAAGTTAAGCAATCTTTTGGGCAAGGATTTGGACAAGCCAAGGGGATTTTGGTTCAAGTGGAGGACTCTGTAGGACAAGCACTTACGACCTCTGCTCACGCCGTCGGTCAAACAACTCTATTTATACTAAAGGCAATTTTCAAGATTTTTTTCGCTTGTCTGGACACATTTTGGACAATCCTTCTGACTGGTATCGGCGCTAGTTTTGGTACTATAGGTGGCTTTGTTTTAGCTTCACAGACAACCATAGACGAACAAATTACCAAATTTATATCTGATCAACTACCCGAGTTGAGTCTCACAACCCCAGCTATTTCAGGCTTAGAGCTTCTTTTGTTTGCAGGTGCTGGCTTGGGAACCGCATGGGGACTAACACTTGCACGGGGTTTTGGTCAGAAGCGACGGTTTTTTGTAACATCGATTATGGGCATTATCAGTTATGGATTCGCTTGGCTAGTTTTACAATTGTTCACACCACAACAGGGTGGTGAGAGATTACTCGGATTGATTTTGGCAGCTGTTTCTCTGCTCACTATTAGTTTGGGTCTTCGTAGCCATCATATCGTTCACGCTATAGTTGCTGCGTTTGGCACCGCTGTTGTCTTCGCGGTTTTCGTTCTTTTAGGATTTCCAACAAATATATTCGACTTCCTCAGTTCACCCAACTGGAACGAACTCTGGCTTCCAGTAACTTTTTTTGGTTTTGTCGGCGTTTTTCTAAGCTTCTTTTTGGGGGTGAGTCATTACCTTATTGTCCCTGGGTTACGCTTTTTAGGCTGGCGTTAATAGATTTGGTGAAAGTGCCTGCGCGTAGCGCATAAATTGAAGATATAGATCCCCGACTTCGCAGAAGTTGTCGTGGATCTTGTTTTTCATGAATGATTTACTCCCCTTGCTGAGTGTAAGATTACCGATGTAATTTCTTCTCACGCCCTATGGCTAACGCCACGCCTTACGGCTATCGGGAACGCCCGTCGCCTAGGTAGGGAAACCCTCCTGCAGCCGGTTGTCGTCACCAGATACCTACGGACGGAGAACGCCACATGCAACAAGAGCGGCACGCCGCCCAACGCAGTGGCTCCCCTCATCAAGTACTGGCTCCCCTGCACCCAAGCGCTCCCTTGCTCCAAAGCGCCTCTTGAAACCAACCTGTAGCTCTAATTGGGGCATTAATTGACCGAAACAATTTTAGATTTTAAATTTTAGATTTTAGATTGGGGAGCCAATACTGATAGCGTAGCGTGGCACTTTGTGCCATAGTCCTTGTTTCCCTCACTTGGTACTTGGCGTTGTTGGTCGGTACAAGCCCCGTCCTTCTTGGACGGAATTAATTCCTCAATCCCAAATTCAAAATTCTTCAAGCTCCTCACCTTTAGGGTGAAGTTAATCCAAAATCCAAAATCCAAAATTGATTGACCAATTTAGATTATTGACAAAATCCAATATTTGTGAATTTTACGCTCCTGCTAATATAACTTTACACAAACATATTAACTTTATCTATTTCTCGTTGAGCTAAAGAACTGAATAATACGAAAGATTGTGCGTGAAGCGTTTGTAAAGCATACTGCTAACTTTGGCGATACGCACAAGAAGTCAGCAAGCGGGCTTATCGCACAAACGAAACAGTATATTTTGTGAATAAATTAATCAATAAAAATTCCGATTTTGAATTTTATTTTTTAGCAGGTTTTTGTACGATTGTCTAGTTACTTTGTTACTTTTCTCAATTCTCAAAACTCTATCTGATGGCAGGTGCTGAGCCTCCGAAAAATTGATGTCTAATGCACAACTACCCACAAAAGTAATTTTATTTGGCAAACTTTAGCTTAATACTCAAAAATGAATAATCTCGTCTTGGACCATAAAAATATTGATTTGTCAAACTTTTTTAGATATATTTACCGTGCGTTTCAAAGTGATTTTTCAAGCTTTTTTTTATTTTATAAAAAAATATGATGTCAATACTTCTTTAAGAAATCTTTAAAGTTGATTCTTGTAAAATACGGATTATATATGGTATTTTTCATGTATGTTATATGTCAACGTAGTTTAAAACACATTTTTGAGAAGAAATTACGTTTTTTCAGGCTTTTTCCTCAAAAAAAATGTTTTGAGAAATGAAGTCAACTTATAAATTCCTTTGTTAAGACGACTTTCTTTCGTATTACCTACCAGTAAAAAATGTCCAAATAACAATAACTTCTCATTCATCATAATTTGCAAAAAAAGAAAACTTTTCATTCTTTTTCGGCATTATCGTCTAAAATAACCAATGAATTATTGAAGTTATTTTATTGATTTGTGTCTATCATCATGTTTCATCTTACTACCAACACAAGTCTCTTTTGCTCATATCTCTGAGCAACAAATTAAATATCGGAAACATCAGATGACTTTTGTGATCATAAAAAATCAGGTGCAAGGGCTGTAACATGTTTTTCAAAAACTTAGAGGCAAAAGTGGTTGATGCTTCCCACTCAGAAAATAGTGTAATTACCACAAAACAGACAGGAGAAGTGTTTCCTGAAAATTGTGTGGTTTGTGAAATAAAAATGCCTGAACTTAATGCTTACGGTTTCATAAAAGTGCTGTATCAAGGCTCTGTCAGAGCGGTTATTCCTTTCAATTTTGTCAGTCTTGATACAAGTAGCCTTGAACAACACCAAGATATGAATTTGGAAATAGATAAATATCTAAACAAGTCTTCTGATATAGAGGAATTGTTGAGGAAAATATCTAACTTAAGGGAACTCTCCATCTACACTGCTAGTTTGGACGAACAAAGTATTTTCAACAAGCATTGGCGTGTTACCCTGTCTGAGCACGTGTCTGAGCCATCTCCGGCTGAAACTACAGACTCAGCAGACCATAACTCAATATATCCTACTGATTCTTTACTGAATCGAATATTTGATTTTATTGAGAAGAATTATAATTCAGCGATCGCCCTTTCCGATGTAGCTCAGGCAGTAGGTTACTCCGCAGGTTACTTAACAGATTTGGTGCGACGTCAGACGGGAAAAACAGTCAATCATTGGATCATCGAGCGCCGAATGGCAGCAGCACGTGCCTTACTGCTAAAAACCAACGAAAATGTAAATCACATTGCTTTAACAGTTGGTTATCAACATGAGGGTCATTTCTTTCGTCAGTTTCGTCAGTACCACGGAACCACTCCCCAAGCTTGGAGAAAAATGCAGCACTCTGGGGTGTAGTGTCGAATAAAAGCGAAAAATTGTGAGTCTCACAAAAAGATTGTGCATTGTAGTGGGAGGCAACTTATATGTGTCTCAATGCAGCAAAAGATTATTGAAAGCCCCAAAAGAGTGCGATACGCGTAGCGTCAAGCCTTCGGCTTGTTAAGGTGAGTGAGGTAATTTAGCCGTAACTTAGTGAGGACTTGCGCAAAAATAACGCAATTCTGTCATTGCGATCATATGCGCAAAGCGCACGCCGGAGGCGAACGCGTAGTGTGCCGTTAGGCATGGGGCAGCAATCACAAAGCTTTATTTTTCGTCGCAAGTTTGTAAGTCCTATTGATATTAGCAGGTAGGCGGTACCTACTTGCTCGTCCATCGTCTAGCATCTATAAGTATATCTGCATTCAAGTAGGCTGCTATTACATATCTATTGTGATAATTAACTTTATTCAGAACCCCGACTTCGATTTCGAAGTCGGGGTGTTTGTTTTTTTACGAATCATTTGTGGTGTGTAAAAAAGTTTAATTAACTATTGAGAGTGCTCTACTACAATGCTGACAGTTGTATTATGCTATACATACATTTGCATGTACAATCATAAATTTTAAGTAAATTTTCCCAAGAGTGGTACGAAAAAAATGTGATTCCTTATCCAAAAAAAGTGCATTGTATTGGAATTGTGAAAAACGTAGCATAATGACCGTAGACTTACGGATTTGGGAAATCATATCATATGTCAAAAATTAATCTACCTATTTAGGACTAAATGCTTACTGAAGAGCTAACCAAAGAAGCTCTGATAACTGACGAAGACCGGCGAGCATTTCTTTGAACACTTTTCTTGAAGCAATTGATGCTTTTAGAGCAGCTATATTTTTTCAATTTCTAACGCTTACTAATCCTTAATCGTGATGTTTTTACTGCTTCTGAAGCCAGTTTAGGCTTTATTGTTGGCTTAATTTTTATCTAAGCCTCGATAGTTTACTTTTGTTTAATAGCTAAAAATAACTGATAATATTGTTGTATGATAAAACGTCTAAGAAAACTTGTGTATTTTAGTTAAGTATTGGTGTAATTATTAATAATAAAAGTAGAAAATGTGGGAAAATTTATTTTAAAAGTAAGGAAAAATATTATCTTTATAATTGGTTGACAAAACTTTAAAAAACTGTTAGTTATTAAAGAGAACCTAGGCACAAATTACATACAATTTTGGAGTTTAGTTATGGCTAATATCGAGCAAATTGGTTTCCAATCCAACAGTAATTATAAAGTTATTGTTGAAGAAATAATCGAAAGTGAATTAGAAAAAATCGTGGGAGGAGATAGTTCTGAAGTTTCACAAAATTCTGTTCAGGTAACTAATGGAAGTGACTCTATCGTTCAGAGTTCTAGTCAACAATCTGGAAAAAATTCTGGTAAAAGACCCAGACTATCGCTCAATGAACTTCTCAAAAGTTTAGGTATCAATATAAATGTTGATATTAAAGTTCCTTGACGTTGCTCTTTGAGGTTAAGAGATTATTCATTAGGATTCACGACAACTTTGTTTAAACTGTAACCGTTCACGAGGTGAGCAAAAAAAATCGAACATGAAATCCACGAAATCACTACTAAAATCAACCTAAGTTTGATTTTTTGGGTAATTTTGAATAGGAAAAACCGCCCTTAGTCGCCTGCCAACTGTTTTTTAAGCATTTAGGCAAAAGACCTCCGCCCGTGAACGATTACATTTAAACTCAGCCTTTGTGCATCCAAGAAAAGTATATATCCCCAGCTTCTTTAGAAGTCGGGGATATTGTTTTTTATGAATAACTTAGTATGTTTTAGCTTGCTTAAGCTGTAAAAGCTTGCAATATCTGTAAATAACTTTAAAAAACTTTATTTGTAGATTTATTCACTACTTTACATATCAAGGTTTTATTTTTTATAAGAGTTTTTCTTCCTATTGATTCCACCTTTTTTACTTTTCTTTCTTTGAGGTTTTTGTTGCTATTTGATAACTAGATAAAATCTAATCTTCATAAAAGTATTGCTTATCTTCATCTTAAATTTATATTATTTAAATGATTAACGTAGTATTATTTAAACATAGTGAAAAACAAAGCTTTTCCAAACAAAAACTTGTTAGAAGTTACATGAAAGTAAAATCTAGCAATTAAGATAGTAAAAAATCAGCAGATAATTATCAAGCTATCTAAAGATTTTTATTATTAACAATATTTGGTTAAGTCAATCAAATTATTTCACTGTCCCAAAACTATTTTTCCCAGGAAGGAACCTTTATGTCAGTAGTAACAATTGTGACCGAATTAACCGAAGCAGAAATCAGCGGAATTGTTGGTGGTGCTAAAACAACTGCTAAGACTAATGGTTACAGTAGTTCCGAAGGTTACAACTCACAATCATCCAATCAATCTGCTACTAACGTAGCTAATGGTGGAGGAAAAGGAAGCAAGACAACAGCTAGCTCTTATCAAGAGTCGAATCAATCGATTGATAATAGCAAAGACAAAGCGTACATCAAGTATTATGGTTGATAAGAAATTATCTCCATAGTACGTTCAAAACGAAATAATCCCACTGTCCCAACACTATTTTTTACCAGGAAGGAATCTTTATGTCAGTAGTAACAATTGTGACCGAATTAACCGAACAAGAAATCAGCGGAATTGTTGGTGGTGCTACAAAAGCCTATACTTCTGGTAAGAGCAGTTCCGAAGGTAAGAACTCACAATCTAACAATCAATCTGCTACTAACGTAGCAAATGGTGGTGGAAAAAAGAGTGAGACAAAAGCTAGCTCTTATCAAGGTAACTCTCAATCGATTGATAATAGCGCAGACCAAGCGTACATCAAGTATTATGGTTGATAAGAAATTATCTCCATAGTACGTTCAAAACGAAATAATCCCACTGTCCCAACACTATTTTTTACCAGGAAGGAATCTTTATGTCAGTAGTAACAATTGTGACCGAATTAACCGAACAAGAAATCAGCGGAATTGTTGGTGGTGCTACAAAAGCCTATACTTCTGGTAAGAGCAGTTCCGAAGGTAAGAACTCACAATCTAACAATCAATCTGCTACTAACGTAGCAAATGGTGGTGGAAAATATAGCGAGACAAAAGCTAGCTCTTACCAAGGTAACAATCAATCAATTGATAATAGCCGCGATGTTGCGGTCGTTAAGTACTACTACTAAGTTATCTCCATAGTACGCTTTAGTTAAGTGACCATCTCAACAAAAGTCACTACAGCAATTTGTATTGCCAAAAATTCCTGTATCATGATTTTGTATCATCAGTACAAGTCAAAACAGCACTAACCTAAAAGGTATGCAAGTTATAGATTACTTCGTTAAGACAGTTATTAACCAGTAGTCCTTTGCCAGATGCTGCCAACAACTGACAAAGAACTAATAACGGCCCTTACGAATAACTGCACGAGCATCTTATAAGAATAGTGGTCTGGTATTTTTTGGCTGCAAAAATTGCTACATCGTTACTTTGAACATTGACGGGTGTAAGCTGGATAAAAGTCAAAGGTCAAAGGGTAAGAGACCTTCGTTTGTTATTCCTTACTTCTTACCTACCCGTCAACTTCCCCCTTGAACAATTAATAAATTTGTGGTGATAACAGGAAATGTTCCTTGTTTATCCGCTATTGACGCATCAAAATTTTTTGTTTCCTCAGCCTTCGACCTCTCATTAAATGGTAGGTTCATTTCCGTTCATATATGGATTAGAACTAAGGCACGGTGACGAAATTGCCTGTATTGCATAATTTTTCTGGAGTGAAGTCATGGGTAATGTCAATAAAATGAATATACGACTCAGCAGTAATGATAAAGTTATTGTTGAGGAACTGATAGAAAATGAATTAGAAGGAATAGTGGGAGGAGTAACTTCTACGTTGGTTTCAAATGTAACTGCAGTTTCAACTGATGGAAATGACGTCAGTATTAATGACGTGAAGATAGACATAAAAAATGATTCAAAAAACATAAAAAAAATTGTAACCAAAGTTAAAAAACGAACTAAGTATAAAAGAACCGTGTCCACTTAGGTTTCACGACGACTCTCTTGAAACTCTAACTGTTCATGGAGTGAATAAAAAATATCTAACATGAAATGACACTGAATCACTACCAAAACTAGACTATACTTAATGCTTTCTGGATGATGTTGAATATAAAAAACAGTGTTAAGTGGGCGGCTAATTGTGTTTTAAGCATTTAGGTAAAAGACCTATTCCCCGTAAACGGTTACATTTCAACTCACACTTTATGGTATCCAATGAAAGTACATATTTCTGCCTTCTTTAGAAGTCAGAAATATGTACTTTCATGAGTCATTTGGGATCTTTTAGGTCTAAGTAGGTAGTCACTTATTCAGGTCTGTCAGAAAACATTAATTGATTTTACAATTTTTGGTTAGACTTTCTAAATTAATCTGGAAAATTTTCTAATAGTTTACTATTCCTACTTTTCCTATCTTTCTTACTTTGAAAGTCTGATTGGTATCTGATAATTTTATAGCAATCCTAATCTATAAAAAAAATATCTTATTTTTATAGTTACTTTATAAAAGATACTCGAAAAAGATGTAATATTTAAAATGTAGTGAAAGTGCAATACTTAACCAAAAAATGTCGTTTAATGTAAAAAAATCATGTTTAACGACAAAAGAAAAAATCAGTAGAGAATCATGAATGGAAGGCTCTAACGATTTTTGTTATTAACAATGATTGGTTAAGTAAAGAAAATAATTTCACTCTCCCAAAACTATTTTGTACAAAGAAGGAACTTTTATGTCATTTGTAACACTTGAGCAACAAACACTCGCAGTTTTCACCGAGTTAACTGATGAAGAAGTCAATGGAATTGTAGGAGGAGGAGGTGCAGACGTCGCTGTTGGTGTTAAAGCTCCCACTAAAGTGAAAATTGATGGCACAGTTGTAAACGTCCAACAAGCCACTCAAGTTGGTACTGCAGTAGTAATTGGTGAGGGGAAAGCTAGTGTTAAACAAGATGTAACTCAAAAGATTATTCAGCCGAAACGCCGATAAAACACTCATACCCTGTGGTAAGCTCCTCCATGTCTACAAAATCAACGAAAAGCTTATACTGTAAATTTTTTGACTTTTGACTGACTCGGTAGGGTTACTAGCTTATCTTTATAGTATGCTCATGTTGAGTGAGCACCTCAACCAAAAGCCATTACAGCAGTTTGTATTGCCAAAAATTCCTTTATCATGCATGATTTGTGTCATCAGTACAAATCAAAACAACACTAAGCTAGAAGATATGCAAGTTATAGATTATTTCGTTAAGACAGTTATTAACCAGAAGTCCTTTGTCAGATGCTGCCAACAACTGACAAAGGACTAATAACGACCCTTACGAATAAGTATACGAGTATCTTATAACATAGTGATCTGGTATTTTCTGGCTGCCAAACCTGCTACAATGTTACTTTAAACATTGGCGGGTGTAAGCTGGATAAAAGTGAAAGGTCAAATGGTAAGAGACCTTCGTCTATTATCCCTTACTTCTTACCTACCCGTCAATATTCTCCTAAATAATTCAATAAAATGTGGTTCTGACAAGAGCCACTGCTTGTTTATGCTGAATTAAAGCTGCAACTTCTAAAGTTGCGGTAGCAGAATGGGATAGTCTGTGGTGATTAATCAAAGAAGCGACTTGTTCCGCAAAGAAGCTTTAGACCGTGCTTCTTCGCCTGAAGAATTAGATCACATCATGCAGGTAGTCAGCCCGAAAAAGTGGCTACCTATAGTTGCAGTTGGTTCGTTGGTGGCGATGGGGCTGACTTGGAGTTTTTTAGGTCGAATCCCAATTACGGTCACGGGTACTGGAATTATAGTCTATCCCAGTACAATTACCTCATTTCAGTCACCGCTTGGTGGTAAATTACAAACAGTTAACATCCGGGTTGGCGATTTTGTAAATAGAGGAGATATATTGGCAACGCTAGACCAAAGCGAACTTCTCAAACAGCTACAACTACAACGCTCTAAATTAGGGCAACTACAAACAGAAGATCGCCTTGCTAGTTTAGTGCAACTACAGCGGCAAAAAGCAGACGAAGAAGCGATGAAGCAGCAAAGCGAATCTTTGCGGCAAAACCTCCAGGCAGTACAGAAATTAACACCAATTTTAAGAGACAAAGGGCTAAATTCGATTCAACGCGATCGCGTTAACCAAACACAAACTTTAAAACAACTGCAAAAACTGCTACCGACTTTCCAACAGAGATTGAACAACCGTCAGCAGTTATTAAACGAAGGAGCAATTGCTGGCGATATGGTACTACAGGCACAGCAGGATTATTTAAATGCTGTGACACAAATTAATGAAGCCGAATCGCAACTCAAGCAACTGGATGTCAAAGAAGCAGATGCACAAAGACAATATTTAGAGAACCTAAACTCAATTAAAGATTTGCAAGCGCAGTTAAAACAACTAGATAGTAAAAAAGCAACCGCAGCGCAACAAGATTTAGAAGCAGTAACCATTCGCAAAAAAGAAATTCAGGAAGTCCGGCGCAATATTGCTCAATTAGCACTGCAATTGTCGAGTAGCAGTTTAATCAAGAGTAGCTACTCTGGACGGATTTTAGAAATTTCGGCAACTCCAGGACAAGTTGTCTCACAGGGTACAGCCATAGGAACAATAGCCGCACAACAGCGATCAACTCAACCTATGAGTGTGGCATTTTTTCCTGTTGGCGATGGCAAGAAAATTCAAAAGGGAATGAAGTTACAAGTCACGCCTAGTACAGTGCAACGGGAACGCTTTGGTGGCATCATTGGTGGTGTCACAGATGTCTCACCCTTTCCTGTGACTAAACAGGGTGCATTAAGTGTAGTAGGTAATTCCGAATTTGTGGAAGCTTTAATGTCACAAGGACCGCAAATCTTAATGACTTCCCGACTGCAATCAGACT
This sequence comes from Brasilonema angustatum, assembly GCF_059505445.1. Classification (NCBI taxonomy): domain Bacteria; kingdom Bacillati; phylum Cyanobacteriota; class Cyanophyceae; order Nostocales; family Scytonemataceae; genus Brasilonema; species Brasilonema angustatum. The sequence continues at coordinate 51,047 of NZ_JCACKO010000011.1, forward strand.
CTTCGAGCTTTAGCGGCTACAAATGGTCTTCTTCAACTGGACCACAGATGAAAGTCACTTCAGGAACTACTACCTCAGTACAAGTCACTGTGGAAGAACGCGCCCCGATTACATTTGTTCTGCCGCTTTTGAAATCCTGGAGTGGTATTTCGTGATCTGGTATAATATCATGTCCAGCAGAACACAAATTATACCCTTTCATTTCAATGTTGATATAAATAGACAGCATCAGAAGCGCGATAGCTTCGCTGCTGCGCGGTGCGCAGATCGCTATAACGCACTTCACTAAATTGGATAATTTATTTTTTGGTGTTCCCTTACATAATTGATGACTAAAAATTAAATCACAGTTCAAATTTTTAAAAAATATTTTTATGTTCTGGGAAAATTTAAAAAAGACATTAGCGCAATTGCCTAAAAAAAAGCGGTGTCGCACTCCTACTCTGCTGCAAATGGAGGTAGTAGAATGTGGCGCTGCTGCTTTGGGAATTATTCTAAGTTATTACCATCGTATTGTCCCACTGACGGAACTGAGGCAAGCCTGCGGTGTATCGCGGGACGGAGTTAGTGCTTTAAATATCCTCAAGGCTGCTAGAAACTATAAACTTAGCGCCAAATGCTTTAAGACCAACTTAGCTGGGTTGGAGTCGTTGAAATTTCCCTATATTATATTTTGGAACTTTAACCATTTCCTAGTTGTAGAGGGATTCGGCAAACAGCAAGTTTTTCTTAATGACCCCGCTATGGGACGGCGGACTGTTTCCCTAGAAGAATTTAGTGGTGCTTACACAGGTGTCGTACTAGTTGCAGAACCTAGTGCAGAATTTAAACGCGGAGGACGCAAGCCCAGCACAATCTTAGCTTTGTGGTCACGGCTGCGAGGTTCTATTAGTGCATTGATTTACTGCGTGGTGGCAGGATTTTTGCTAGTCATTCCCGGACTGGCGCTACCTGCATTCTCCCAGGTATTTGTAGACAACGTATTGATTGAGCATCGGTATGAATGGTTGCGTCCGCTAATTTTAGGCATGCTATTTACAGCTGCACTGAATGGGTTTTTGACGCTGTTACAGTTGCAGTTCTTGCGGAAGATGAAAATCAAGTTGTCCGTGGGGATGAAGAGTCGGTATCTGTGGCACATTTTACGCCTACCCCTGAGTTTTTATGATCAGCGGTATGCTGGGGAAATCAGTAGCCGTATACAGCTCAACAATAGTGTTGCTGATATGCTTTCGGGTGAGTTAGCGACTACAGTCATTGCAGCAGCGTCTGTATTTCTATATGTAATAGTGATGTTGCAATATGATGTGGTGCTAACCTTAGTTGCGATCGCTTTTGTGATTATAAACCTTGCAGCCTTGCAGTGGGTGAGAGGGCGGCGCGTAGATGCCAACATTAAACTCATCCAAGAACAAGGAAAAGTCAGCGGCGTAGAGATTTCTGGTCTTCAGAGTATGGAGACGCTAAAAGCATCTGGGTTAGAATCAGATTTTTTTTCCCGCTGGGCCGGTCACTATGCCAAAGCCATCAACACCGACCAAGAATTAGAGGAAACAAACCAGACAATTGGTGTTTTACCAAGTTTTCTCGAAGCGATCGCTTCCATGCTACTTTTAGCTATGGGCGGTTTGCGAGTTATGGATGGAGCTTTGAGCATCGGAATGTTAATCGCCTTTCTCGGTATGATGGAAAGGTTTTTCGCTCCAGTAAGTAATCTCATCAACTTGGGAAGCCAACTCCAAGAGATGGAAGGTAATCTCACTCGCCTTGATGATATCCTACGTAATCCAATTGATCGGCAGCTTGAGCAGGAAAGCAGGGAAGTAAGGGACCACAGGGGCAGGGAATCTCAGGGAGAAATAAATTCTTCCTTGCCTTATGTACCTTCCTTGTCTTCCAGCTTACGGCTCGTCGGATCGCAAACATCCCCCTATCTTCTGCCCAAACTCAGGGGGTACGTAGAATTACGCAATTTGACATTTGGCTATAGCCAAATTGCTCCACCGCAGATTGAAAATTTTAATCTTTTGCTCAGGCCAGGGCAACGAGTTGCTTTGGTAGGTGGAAGTGGTTCTGGAAAGTCTACCATTGCCAAACTTTTGTGTGGCTTATACCAACCGTGGGAAGGAGAAATTCGATTTGACGAAAACCCCAGACAGGAAATTTCTCGTCAAGTACTAGCCAATTCTATTTCTGTTGTAGAGCAAGAGATTTTGTTATTTGCTGGTAGCGTCAGAGATAACTTGACGCTTTGGGATACTACTATTCCTGACAGTCATCTGGTTCGGGCTTGTCAAGACGCAGAACTTCACGATGTCATCCTTTCACTGCCAAATGGGTACAATTCCGACCTTTTGGAAGGTGCTACCAATTTGAGTGGTGGTCAGCGACAACGGCTAGAAATTGCACGTGCTTTGGTGAATAATCCTAGTATTCTGATTATGGATGAAGCCACAAGCGCCCTGGATAGCGAAACAGAAAAGAACGTCACTCGTAATCTGCGGTTGCGTGGTTGCACTTGCATCATTGTGGCGCATCGACTCTCAACCATCCGAGATTGTGATGAAATTATTGTTCTTGATCGCGGCAAGATAGTCCAACGGGGAACCCATGAAGAATTACAGCAAGTTGAAGGGCTGTACTTAGAATTAATCCGCAGTGATGGAGAGGAGCAGGGAGCAGGGAGCAGGGAGCAGGGAGCCGGGGGCAGGGAGCAGGGAGTAGAGAGCAGGGAGCAGGGAGCAGGGAGCCGGGGAGCTCGGGGAGAAATAAATTCTTCCTTGTTGTCTTTTTCAAATCTCAAAGGACAACACTACTATTTAGGATGCAATGAATCGCTACAGCTAAATGAGCCTGAGACAATTTGGCTAGTGAAATCTGGTTGCTTGGCGTTATTTGCGATTGCAAATAACAATAGCATTCCAAAAGATACCCGTCGCTATTTATTTAGTAGCACAGCAGGACAGGCGATATTTGCGACTGCACCAAGTTTACAAGACAACGAGCAAGAAATCTTAGCGGTGTCGCTTGAGGAGACAGAAATTCTCAAAGTATCCAAAGCCGACTTTAACCAATTGTTTGCTAACGCTAATAAAGAAGTCGTAACTCTGATAGAACACTGGATTTATCAATTAGGTTCAGTGCTTGCTGGCATCACTACACCAACGATACCAACATCGCTTCCGGAAACCCGCGACATCTCCTTAGTCAAAGACCAAATATTCCAGCCGCATCAAATATCGTGGGTGCAAGTCGTGCAAGGACGTGTTCGATGGATGGGGTTTGAGGAACTCTCGTTAACTCGTGCATCAGCAATCTTGCCTTTAGGTGCGAATATGTGGCTACAAGCAGATAACGCTGTTGAGCTAAAAAGTGTTAACACCTTAGAAATCGAAGATATCAATTCCTTATTAGGCGGTTTGTCCCAATTACAAACTTATTTTCTTTATTGTATTAATCTGCTTCAACGGCAGGAAGTGGATGCAGAATTACTGAGATTTCAAGCCAGAGAACGTCTTGAAAGGCAAGTGATGCAAGAGACGTTAGCAGAATTAGCATCTGTATTGCCACAGCCAAACTCAGACAGACTAAATAATCCTTCAGAATTCAGTAGTAGTCTTGATTCAACTGATCCAGATCAAGCCTTACTAATTGCTGCTGGTGCCGTAGGACGAGCATTAGGAATTAAGATTTGTCCCCCAGCTGCATCAGAAGATTTATCACGAGTGCAAGATCCTGTGGAAGCGATCGCCCGTGCTTCCCATATCCGTGTGCGGCGAATTCAGTTGCGAGACAAGTGGTGGGAAAAGGATTCCGGGGCAATGTTGGCATTTACGATTGAGGACAAACTGCCAGTAGCACTATTACCAGTGTCTGCTACGCGTTACGAACTCTACGCCCCTTCGGAACAAAGGCGCATTCCTGTGGATACCCCCATAGCAAGAGTGTTAGCTTCGACTGCCTATGTATTCTATCGACCTTTGCCTGATAAACAGCTCAAAACTCTTGATTTGCTTCGGTTTGCCCTTCAAGGTCATTACAAAGAACTCATTACAGTTTTAGTGATGGGCATGACTATCAGCTTATTAGGAATGCTAACACCTCAAGCTACAGCAATCCTGATCGACAAAGCTATCCCAGATGCTAATCGGGGGTTGTTAAGCCAAATTGCTTTTGGTTTGATAGCTGCTGCCTTTGGCGGAATGCTGTTTCAACTAGCCCTTGGATTTGCTACCATTAGGCTAGAAACTTTTGCCGATTCCTCTACTCAAGCCGCAGTGTGGGATCGATTGTTAAAGTTAAAGGCTTCCTTTTTCCGCTCCTTCTCAGTTGGTGATTTGGATTCTAGAGTTACGGCGATTACTCAAATTCGCCAAAGACTAGGTAGTACAATCTTAAGAACAATCTTCTCCAGTTTGTTCTCGCTACTCAATCTGGGACTATTGTTCTACTACAGTCTTCCCTTAGCTTTGATAGCTTGTGTGGTAGCATTCGTAAATATTGCTGTCACAATCATCTCTGGTACTCTGATTGTCCGCAAAGTTCGCCCTCTGCTAGAGCAAGAAGGACAAATCTTTGGTGTAATGGTGCAGTTAATTAATGGAGTTACCAAACTCCGAGTCGCTAAAGCTGAAGCCCGCGCCTTTGGTTATTGGGGAAAACAATATACCCATCAATTGAAATTAATCCTAAGTACCCAAGTCATTGAAGACACTGTCACCGTTATCAATCACGTGTTACCTGCATTAACAACTGCTGCCCTCTTCTGGTTTGCTACTAGCTTAATTGGGCAGTCCCAAGTTCCTGGAGGCTCTGGTTTATCAACTGGTACTTTTTTAGCATTTAACGTAGCTTTTGGCACTTTTGTCAACGGAGCCACCAGTTTAAGTAGCACAGTTGTGGAAGTTTTACAAATCTTGCCTTTGTGGCAACGTGCTCAACCTATACTGCAAGGTGAACTAGAAGTCAAGTCTCATCAGGCAGATCCAGGAAGACTATCGGGTAAATTAGATGTAGACAGGTTATCTTTCCGCTACCGCGATGATGGTCAATTAATCTTGGAGAATGTCAGTATCCACGCCCAACCAGGAGAATTTATTGCCATTGTCGGGTCTTCAGGTAGCGGGAAATCAACGTTATTAAGGTTACTTTTGGGATTTGAATTCCCAAAGTCTGGCACGATTTATTACGACGGACAAGACTTGGCAGGGTTAGATGTCCATGCTGTGCGCCGCCAATTAGGTGTAGTACTGCAAAATAGTCGCTTGATGTCAGCCTCAATTTTTGAGAATATTGCCAGTAATGCATTGATTACGATGGATGAAGCTTGGCAAGCAGCTCAAATGGCAGGTTTTGCAGATGATGTTGCGGCGATGCCGATGCAAATGCATACAATCGTGAGTGAGGGAGGTAGTAATCTCTCCGGCGGACAACGACAGCGGCTGTTGATTGCTCGCGCACTCGCATTAAAACCCCGCATTTTGTTATTTGATGAGGCTACCAGTGCGCTTGATAACAGAACTCAGGCGATCGTCAGTGAAAGTTTAGATAAACTGCAAGTTACCCGAATCGTCATCGCCCACCGACTGAGTACAATCCGTAACGCTGACCGCATCTATGTACTCCAAGAAGGTCGAATTTTGCAGCAGGGTCGTTTTGAAGAACTGGCTAAAGTTGAGGGGCTGTTTGCTCAGTTGATGGCGAGGCAAATGGCTTAACAATTCAAAATTCGTCTTGCAAAGTTTGCTTTGTCAGGAAACCGTTTGGCTGAGCTCACGGCCGAAGCCCACAACAGCGCACTGGCTCCCCTTAAAAAGCTACGGTGTACACACAAGTTCTTGAATTAAGTAGGTCGGTGTTGAAAATTGTCGTTATGACAAGGCAGGAGGCAGAGGGCAGAAGGCAGAAGAGAAGAGCTTTTTGGGCAACTTTACTTTCCGTTACATACTTCGGTTTTTTTGCGCCGTTCTACTTACCCACTCATACCAAGTTGCAATCAAACGTAGCATCTGTCATTGCGAGCGAAACGAAGTGCAGCGAAGCAATCTCCCCTAACCACAAATTACTATAACAGAAGGCAACTTGATATCATTCGCTGCAAAACCTCACCCTAGCTTTTAGCTGCGCTAAAATCTTTCCCTCTCCTTGGTAAGGAGAGGGATGCCCGACAGGGCAGGGTGAGGTTCCGAACGCGAGTGCGTCTCGTAGAGAGGGAATGCTGCGCTAAAATCTTTCCCTCTCCTTAATAAGGAGAGGGATGCCCGACAGGGCAGGGTGAGGTTCCGAGCGCGAGTGCATCTCGCACCAGAAGGAATTTTGAGTCATATCATGTCCGCTTGAATGCCCGTCATTGCGCTAACTCAGATCCTGCACCAGTCGCATTACCCGCCTAGGGTTTAAACCCCAGGCTAATAGCTAAAGTCTTCTAAAGAAGACTGAGTAAGAATTTCAGTCCATTTCAACTGAGATCTTGCACCATTCTCAATCACCGTAGGGTGGGCACTGCCCACAACGTAAAAATAAGGTTTTGAGCGAACTCTAGGCAGTGCCCACCTTACAAAAATTGCAATAACGCAACTGCTGCAAGATGTGAGCGCCCGACTAGCCGCGTTTTTTCGCCGCTAGCAACAAATAAAACTTGTACATTTTTCAAAGGAGGGCTAAAAGCTTTGCTATATAAGGCTTATAAAATGTGCAAGTTAGGAGTTTTAACGGACTTAAACTTTGAGCCAAGAAATTTATTTCTTGGCGGACGAGAATTATGGTGCAAGATCTGAGCCTCTCACGGGCGCGATTAACGCTCCCGCAAAATATGAAACAAGCACATTTTTCTGGGATTTCTCAAAGCCTTACTGTATAACGGTTCTAAAATGTGCAAGTTAAGAGTAAACTGATTTATTCCCTACACCCTTACACTCCTTCTTCTTGACGCTACGTGTATCGCAAAGGAACAACAGACGCATAAAGGCGTATTGCACTTGAGAAATGTGAGCTAAAGTGGGCTAAAAATAATTCCCCCCAGCCGTTTTTATATGTGGCTCAGGGGGAAAAATAGGTCGTAGACTATAGAGTTTCGGTATATATCTTGATGTTTTTATTCTATTAACTGTGTTCACTTTTGTACAGTCTTATCGCAACAATTTACGGTATTTTTACAACATCTTTACTAGTTCTTTATTCTCGCTATTTCTTGAACTAGTCTTATATATAAGTGTAGCATTACATCTACTGCCCAAACTTTCTAAATTGAGTCTATCTGTAAAAATATGAACATTAAAATTGTCATGAGTACGGTTCTGTTTACTTTTTTTGGGTTGACAGCACAAGCCTTCGCACTCAACGAGCAAGACTTGGAAGTTTTGAAAACAACAAATACTTGTCCTCGTTGTGATTTAAGTGGTGCTGATTTATCTCAAGCTAGATTAAGTGGAGCCAACTTACGAGAAGCAAACTTGAAAGGTGCCAATTTAGCTGGGGCAAACCTGAGAAATGCAGATCTCACAGGTGCAAATCTAGAAACCGCAGTCTTAACCTCCGCAAACCTCTCGAATGCTTCCTTAACTGGTGCAAATCTCAAATCAGCATCTCTGAACAATACCGATTTGAGTTCTGCTGGATTCATCGGTGCCAATTTAGAAGCTGCCAATCTCACAGGAGCTAAACGACAGTATACAAACTTTCGAGGCGCAAATTTCCGTTTGACCACAATGCCCACAGGCTATGTCACTTCTGACAAAAATTATGGCTGGTCATTACAGCGTCCAGCTCAACAAGTTGAATGTGATAAGTTCAAAAACCAAAAGGTTCCTGGTACAACTTGTCGCGGCGAGTAAGTAGGTCGGCGTAAATAATTATTGTTGGGATAAGGCAGGGGGACTCGGGGTCCCCTTTGGGGATAGGGGGAAAAGGGGGCTCTGAGCAGGGAGAGTAAGAGTTTGAGCCTTATTTACTTTTCTTCACACAGTTTGGTTTTATTGCACCGACTTACTTAAACAGGAGTGAGGGAGGGAACGAGGAAAGGAGCGAGGGAAGAGTTAATGCTCAATAAGTCTTTTCTCTCACTCTCACACTCCCTTATACCATTTCACGAAATCCCTGATACAAATGATTGGTTTCTAATTCTTTCCCCCTACTCCCTGCTCCCTGCTCCCTGCCCCATTTGTATCAACCTTAAAGTGAAACGGTATCACTTCCCCACTCTCCCTATCTGTTTCACTTCCTGACTTTCAAAATATATGGAAGTTCAATCAGCATTTAGTTAACATTTCTTTATCATGAGAAAAATGACAAAATACTGTGTAACTTAATTCACCAATGCTCACTCTTATTAAAGACTTGGCAATCAAACTGGCACCTCGCTTAATTGAGATTCGCCGTCATATCCACTCTCACCCAGAACTTAGCGGTCAAGAACAGCAAACATCTGCTTTTGTTTCTGGTGTTTTATCTTCTAATGGTCTTCACGTAAAAGAGCGGGTGGGTAAAACTGGCGTTGTTGCAGAACTGCAAGGAACTGGCAAAGATGAGCGTCTATTGGCAATTCGCACTGATATGGATGCGTTACCAATTACAGAACGCGCCTGTCTAGAGTTCGCCTCTCGCTCACTAGGTATTATGCACGCTTGTGGTCATGATGTCCACACGACAGTCGGCTTAGGAACGGCAATGGTACTGTCTCAAATAGCAGAGGAGTTACCGGGTGGAATACGGTTCTTATTTCAGCCAGCAGAAGAAATAGCCCAGGGCGCTAGTTGGATGATAGACGATGGCGTAATGAACCAGGTTTCAAATATACTTAGCCTTCATGTTTTCCCTTCGATACCCGCAGGTTCGATTGGTGTGCGTTACGGCGCGTTGACGGCAGCTGCTGATACTTTAGAGATTATCATTATCGGTGAATCCGGACATGGTGCTCGTCCTCATGAGGCGGTAGATGCTATCTGGATTGCTTCCCAAGTCGTAACTACACTGCAACAAGCAATTAGCCGAACCCAGAATCCTTTACGTCCTGTCGTGTTAAGCATAGGGCAGATTAACGGTGGTAGAGCGCCAAATGTGATTGCTGATAAAGTGCAGTTGTTGGGAACAGTCCGTTCTCTCCATCCCGAAACCCGTGCTAATCTTCCAAATTGGATTGAAAAAATTGTCGCTAACGTATGTGAGCCGTACGGTGCAAAATATCAGGTAGATTATCGCCAAGGCGTGCCTAGCGTGCAAAACGATTATTTCCTAACGCAGTTGACGCAAACAGCAGCAGAACAAGCATGGGGTACCGATCGCGTTCAAGTGTTACCCGAACCTTCTCTTGGTGCTGAAGATTTTTCTGTTTATTTAGAACACGCTCCTGGTAGTATGTTTCGCTTGGGTGTGGGCTTCAAAGATAGGCTCATCAATTACCCGCTGCACCATCCACTCTTTGAGGTGAATGAATCTGCCATTATTACTGGAGTTGTGACGATGGCGTATACAGCTTACAAATACTGGCACCAAACTTGATAAACTTAATTTTAAAGAAAAACTCCCACCATCTAGCACGTGTTGGGAGTTGGTATTATAGCACAACTAACCACAAGATGCAAATTTTTGTGTCTTGTGGTTCCAGAAACTACTTAGCGCCGACTACGCCCAATTTCTTTTGAATCTCGGTCTTAGCAGCTTTAAATTCTGTAGCCAATTGCTCGCTTTGCTCGGTGTTCAAGTTGTTGCGAATAGCAGCAAACATCGAGCTTTCTTCTTGACGTATGTGGTCACCAACAGCATCCATTAGCTGTTTGATTTGACCTTTGAATTGCTCTATGTTAGAGGGGTTGATACCCTTGATTTGCTCTAACATCTTCTTCATTTGCGCTTGCTCGTCGTACAGTTCTTGAGTATCGTTCTGACCGTAAAAAGGACGTACTCTCGGGTAGACGACTTGCTCTTCAGCTTCAGCGTGAGCACTCAAATCCTTGTATATTTGACCAAAGTACTCTTGAATCTTTTGGGGATCATTGCTTGCCAAAAGTTGAGTGAACAAGGTGTTAACCTTGCCGTGATCCAAACGAATAACATCTTGGATGTTCAGATCCTTCTTGTCAGTGTTTTGGGTAACAGCACTACCTAAAACGCCACTGACTGCAGCCATAGCGTCTTGAACGCGTGCCCAAATTCCTTGATCAGCATCAAGTCCCGTCAGTTCACGGACACCCAAAACTTCTAGAACACCTTTGAGTTGCTCTTGGTGGGCGCGGTTCTCAAAGTTAATTGTATTTAGAGGTGCGATCGCCAGCAATACGTCAGCACCAATTTTTTGTGCTGCTTTGTGAACAGTCAAGCCGCTCATAACTTGTTGGTGCTTCAGCAATTCATGCTGAAATACTTTCTCGTACAGGCTCATATCAGAGCCTTGCTGCAATTTACGAACCTTTTCAATCATTTCTGTAATGGTTTTTTTTGGCTCGGCTTGGATGCCATACTGACCAATAACAGTTTCCAGAACACCCAGGTTCTTTTGGTCATCATTGAGCATATTCCGAAGGCGCTCAGCTATTTCTTGATCGCTGACTTCTTTAATCAACTGCTGCTCATTTTCAATCAGCAATTGTTGAAGTGCTTTGATATCTGCCAGCTTCACAGCAAGAGCAGAACGCTTGGTATCATCTAGTGTTACAACCATTTTCTGGTATCCCCTCAGGATCAAGTTTTTCGCGTTATTTCCTCTCTCAAAGTGACACAGCTATCAAGAAGGTTCCATCTTTCTTTTGACCGATAGCTCATAAACCATGGGTAGAAAAAGGAGAAGAAAACTTAATAAGTTTTTATGTTCTACTTTGAGATAGATAATTGTTTTTTTAATGCTCATTCGGCAGATAGATTAATTTTTAATACTAGTTTTCTAGATTTACGCAAGAAAAGTCAAAAAAGGATATCAATTCAGAATGCCCGATAATCAGGGGTTAGGGGAGCAGGCACTGAACAAAGCTGTAGAAATCGCGTTATCTAGCCAGTTAGATAAAGTAGAATGTCTCGATGTAGATGTCAAAACAGACCCACTGAAAGTGATTCAAGGAGAAGTTGATTCAGTTTCAATAGAAGGCAAAGGATTGGTAATCCAAAAAGACCTCCGAGCGGAGGAGTTGAAAATGCAAACGGGTAGCGTTGCTATTAATCCTTTGAGTGCAGCTTTTGGTAAGATTGAACTGACAAAACCAACGCAAGCAAGTACACAAGTTGTTTTGCTCGAAAACGATATCAACCGTGCCTTCAACTCAGAATATGTCCGTTCACAGTTGCAAAGCCAGAAAATTCACGTCAACGGGCAGTTAACAACAATTATTCCTCAACACGTGGATTTTCATTTACCTGGCAATAATAAAGTCGCATTAAGCGCTACTATTCTATTAAAAGAAACGAATGAAACTCACCAAGTCGCTTTTTCCGCAGTACCGAAAGTGAGTGCAAATGGAGAAACAGTTTCTCTAGAAAATGTTGAGTATGGTGATACACAGGAAATATCACCAGAGTTGACAAAAGCTTTGATAAATGCAACAAGTGAAATTCTGAATCTGAGTAACTTTGATTTAGAAGGAATAACTCTACGAGTTAAACAACTTGAAGTGGAAACACCTAAACTGATACTGCAAGCTGAAGCTCACGTAGAGCAAATTCCCTCCGCATAAAATTAGGATCCTTAAGGAGAGTAAAAATTATGGAAACTACAGAAAGAACTTCGACACCGTTCCCAAATCTGCCACCAGTTATTGAGAGTGATGATAGAGAGTATCACGATACTGGTGTACCTAGCACTGTTGCGATCGCAGGGCATCCCTTACACCCCCTGAGTGTCGTCTTTCCCATAGCTTTTTTAGCCGGCGCTTTGGGTAGCGACTTCGGCTACTGGTTAACTCATGATTTCTTTTGGGCAAAAGCTTCGCTGTGGTTGATCGGACTGGGATTGCTTGGAGGCGTTTTAGCAGCGCTGATCGGCATTAGCGATTTTTTGCAAATTGAACGAGTCCGCAAGCGTTCTGCTGGCTGGGCGCACCTGACTCTTAACGTAGCGATCCTAGTCTTGAGCGCCGTTAACTTCATTCTGCGTCTCGGCAACCCTGAGTCAGCAATATTACCTTGGGGACTCATACTCTCACTCATTGTCGGTACGCTGACGAGTGCTTCTGGCTGGTTCGGTGCTGAACTATCCTATCGCCACAAAATTGGTGTGGTGGGTGCTGGTAGCAGAAGATATCCGTGACAATCTTTTAGATTTCGCAAATCCCAACCTAAAAAGCTTTGGTGCAAGGACTAAAATCTTTGTTAGTTCCTGGTTGCGAAAATGCTATCAAAACCAACTCAAACCTTTTATATTATCGTCTGTATGCTCATCGTTGTAACGATGGGCTTTTTCTTTAAGTACTACACTGGTCCTGCTCATGAGTGGTTTAATGATTACGGAGCAGCTGTTTTTTATGAAATATTCTGGTGCTTATTTGCATTTGTGTTTTTTAGAAATCGGGCAGCTGTGAAGGAAATTCCTCTGTGGGTATTTCTTATCACCTGCATACTGGAATTTTTACAATTATGGCATCCACCTTTGTTAGAGGAGTTTCGCACTACCTTGATAGGTAAATGGTTAATTGGTACCACCTTTTCTTGGTGGGATTTTCCTCATTATGTGTTGGGTTGTGTTTTAGGTTGGTTGTGGTTGCGTCAATTACATCCTAAAGGTTATGCAAAAAAAAGTTAAAGTTAAACCTAATTCAAAAATTCAAAAGATTGAGGAAGAAGCTGATGGTACTCTTAAAGTGCATCTAAAATCCCCTCCTGTAGATGGCAAGGCTAATGAAGAGTTAATTAAACTACTAGCGGAAAAATTTGATGTGTCAAAATCGCATATCAAAATTAAGTCTGGTTTATCTTCTCGGCAAAAGCTGATTGAGATTGATACAGATTAGACTATCTCAGATTTAACAAGCTAACTCAAAGGCAAGCGACTGTCGTACATGGTTTTTCAACTTGTTTGCATCTGCCCGTGGACGCTACACAAACAAGAACACTAAGAAAACGAATGAGTGTAACAACTCTATTTCTTTTATAGCGTGAACAGACTGTCCGCCCTGATCTAAAAGTCACTATTTCCTGATGAGGTAAATATCTTGCCCGTTTGAAATATTGAACGGGCAAGACTTGCATCTCAAAAAACACACAAGAAATGAATCTTGTTAGAAGTATGACTAAGGCTTTAACTCTTCTGTAATACTAATATAGGCAGGTTGTGCTTTCACTCTTTCTATCCAATCTTGGATAGCAGGAAATTGTGTTAAGTCAAATCCACCTTCATCTGCGACATGAGTGTAAGCAAACAAGCCAATATCAGCAATTGTATAACGATCTCCTACAAAATAAGCGTGGTTGGATAAGTGTTTTTCCATCACCCTAAGAGCTACGTAACCAGGCTCACGTTTTTGCTCTATAACTTGATGGTATTCCTGAGCCTTATTTAAAATAGAAATCCAAAATCTCAGTGTAGCGATATAAGGCTCATGGCTATATTGTTCAAAGAATAACCATTGCAGTACTTGGGCTTTAAAAAAGGGATCATATGGTAAAAACTCTGTTCCTTCACTCAGATAAATCATAATGGCATTTGATTCAGCTAAATATTTCCCTGGTTCAACTTCCAAAACGGGAATTTTTCCGTTGGGATTTTTACCTAAGAATTCTGCCGTTCGAGACTCACCTTTAGTGATATCAACCTCTATCCTCTCAAATGGCATGCCAATTTGCGTCAATAAAAGACGAATCTTGTAACCATTGCCAGAGGGTAAAAAATCATACAAACGCAGGTTTTTCATGCCAAAAAGTTGAGATGAAATGGTTAATGAATTATGCCGTACAAATACAGCATATTATCGAAAAATACAAATAAATATGCTAAAATTGTTTGATATATAGCATTTTAGTACGAAACACAATTCTCTGATTAATAAAAAATAAAAGTAATATTTATTGCAGGATTTCGACGTTGTAATCTTAATAAGCGATAGAATAAAAACTATGTGTGGAAGATTTACTTTAATCCAAACAGCAGAAGCATTATACGAAACCTTACATGTAGAAAAACTTCCCGATCTAGAGCCGCAATATAACATTGCTCCTACGCAAATGGTCGAGGCAGTCTTGTATAATCAAGAAAGTGAAGAGCGCAAATTTCAGAAGTTACGTTGGGGATTAATTCCCTCTTGGTCAAAAGATTTAGGAATCGGAGTCAAGCTGATCAACGCTAGGGCAGAAACAGTAGCAGAAAAACCAGCTTTCCGCTCTGCATTAAAGCACCGTCGCTGTTTGGTAGTAGCAGACGGCTTTTACGAATGGCAGCATCAAGAAAATCAAAAACAGCCCTATTATTTTCATCTGCAAGAAGGAAAACCTTTTGGCTTTGCAGGGTTGTGGGAGCAATGGCGCTCGCCCGAAGGTGAAGAAATCACATCCTGTACAATTTTGACCACAGAGGCAAACGAATTAGTGCAGCCGATTCATCAGCGTATGCCAGTTATTCTTCAACAGCAGGATTACGATGTGTGGTTAAATCCAGAAGTACAAACACGTGAACCGCTACAACAACTGCTGCGCCCCTACCCATCCGAAGCGATGACTGCTTACCCAGTCAGCAAAGTTGTCAACAGCCCCAAGCAAAATATTTCAGATTGTATTAAGCCTTTGTAATTTTTCATGAGGTCTTAATCAGTTAGATTAACTTGTAGTGAGTCTTCAAGCACTGACTAAACACCCAGTCATTGTCATGATTGCGGCAAACCTATCACATAAGCCGTTATGCCAAGAACCCAGAAAAACGATAACTTTGTTGACAAAAGCTTTACAGTCATGGCAGATCTGATCCTCAAGCTTCTGCCAACTAATAAAAAAGCTAAAGAAGCCTTTGTTTATTACCGAGATGGAATGTCCGCTCAGTCGGAAGGAGAATATGCTGAAGCCTTGGACAACTACAAAGAGGCATTAGAACTAGAGGAAGACACTAACGACCGAAGCTATATCCTCTATAACATGGGTTTGATACACGCCAGCAACGGCGAACATGACAAAGCTCTAGATTTGTATCATCAGGCACTCGAATGTAATCCACGCCTACCCCAAGCTTTGAACAACATCGCTGTCATTTACCACTATCAAGGGGAAAAAGCAAAACAAGCAGGAGACGAAGACGGGGGGGAAGCATTGTTTGACAAAGCGGCTGATTACTGGATTAGAGCTATTCGCCAAGCTCCCAATAACTACATCGAAGCTCAAAACTGGTTAAAAACCAGTGGACGCTCCCAAATTGACGTATTCTTTTAATAATTTGTCGTTAGTCGTTTGTCATGATACTAATGACTAATGACCCTTCGGGGATGACCTGCGGTCACGCTGCGCTAACGCCAGTCGCCTACGGAGGGAAAACGCCAGGTGCTATAACGGGGGGGAACCCCAACGCTCTTATCCTGCGACGGGAAACCCGTCTATGTCCTGCGGACACGCTTTGCTATCAGCACTGGCTCCCCTACCAAGAGCGCTGGACTCACTAATGACTAATGACTAACCATGATTGACCGTGAACAAGTTCATAAAGTAGCTCATCTTGCGCGTTTAGAGCTGACGTCTGAAGAAGAAGAGAAATTCACAACTCAGTTGGGAAGTATTCTTGACTATTTTGAACAGCTGAGTGAATTGGATGTGAATAATGTGCCACCAACATTACGAGCAATTGATGTGAAGAATGTGACACGAGCAGATGATTTACAAGCTTATCCCAACCGCGAAGATATTCTTGAGAGTGCGCCGGAACAAGAAGGGAACTTTTTTAAGGTACCTAAAATATTGAATGAGCAATAGTTAGGATTTATTGGTTAAGTAGCTCAACCAAATTAAACGTGAAATGTCATTGCGAGCAAAACGCAGTGGAGCGAAGCAATCGCAAGAATCGTATTTTCTGTTTTTTATGTTGAGCTACTTAGTAGTTAAAAGTTAGTCATTGTTAGTAACAATTTACAATGCTGCTAGTAGTTCTATCTAAAGATACTCATGCCATTGTTGATTATTAAATATAACTAGTAGTGATTAAGGACTAACTACTAACTAAACTTATGGGCTTGGGAATCCTCAAGGATGGTCAATGGGTCAGTTCTCGCGAGCAAGAAGACTCACAAGGTAAATTTCTCCGTCCTTCAACAACTTTCCGGAACCACATTACAGCAGATGGTTCTAGCGGATTTAAAGCAGAATCAGGGCGCTATCACTTGTACATTTCCTGGGCGTGTCCTTGGGCACACCGCACCGCTATTATGCGCCAATTGAAAGGGTTGCAAGATGTGATCAGCATGTCCGTGGTAGCGGCAGAAATTCATGATAACAGCTGGGAATTTTCTGATGAACCAGGGAGCATTCCCGATACAGTCAATGGAACTCAGTATCTCTGGCAAGTTTATCTCAAAGCTGATCCCAACTATAGTGGACGGGTGACAGTCCCAGTTTTATGGGATACACAAACTGGGACAATCGTCAATAACGAATCCCGCGAAATTATACGGATGTTAGATACAGAGTTTAATGCCTTCGCGAAACAAGATGCAAACTTTTATTCAGAACATTTTCAAAAAGTTATTGACGAGACTATTGATGCAATTTACCAGCCGATAAATAATGGTGTTTACCGCGCGGGTTTCGCCACAATGCAATCAGCTTATGATGAAGCGGTAACCGAACTTTTTGATGCTCTTGATCACTGGGAGCAGGTGTTAGGAAAGCAGCGCTATCTTTGTGGTGAACAAATCACTGAGGCGGACTGGTGTATGTTTACAACCTTGTTTCGCTTTGATGCGGTTTATTATGTACATTTCAAATGTAACTTACGTCGGATTGTAGATTATTCCAATCTGTGGAACTATCTCAAAGACCTTTATCAACAGCCAGGAGTTAAAGAAACTTGTAACCTGGACCACATCAAACGGCATTATTACAGAAGTCATCCTAAGGTTAACCCAACTCGAATTGTACCGAAAGGACCGATTATTGATTTTGATGCACCGCATAACCGCGACGAACTTCGTGCAGCGATAAAAGTTTAGCTTCTTCGCCGTAAGCCCCACGCTATAACGGTACTCCGTTTAGCGCTGGGATATAACCCACATTCCGCACCCTAAAGTGTCACACTACGAATTTTGGACGTTTGAAGATTTTGAATTGGCGATCACTAACCCAAATTACCCGACAATTGTATAAAATACAGCCTTTGTGGTAGAGACAAATCAGAAAAAACCGATTGTGACAGTAGCGGGTGCGGAATGGAAGTTTTAAGGGGAGTCGCCGCAGGCGGGGGGATCTTTTACACCCCCCACTCTTGATCAAATTCATTCAGCAAGCAGAATTTTCCAACTTCTCAAGCAAAACCACAGCATACGCACAAATACCTTCCTCGCGTCCAGTAGGACCAAGTTTTTCGTTGGTAGTCGCTTTGACACCAACTTGATTTGGCTGCAGTTGCAAAACTTTCGCTATTGTTTCCCGCATCTTCTCAATATGGGGTTTCAATTTCGGGCGTTCCGCCACAACCACTGAGTCAACATTACCTATTTGCCAACCATGTTGACGAACCAACTGATGAACTTGACTCAACAGTACCAAACTATCTGCCCCTGCCCATTGGGGATCTGAGGGAGGAAAATAATGTCCAATGTCCCCCAAAGAAAGCGCCCCCAGCATAGCATCCATGATCGCGTGTGTCAGAACATCAGCATCGCTGTGTCCTAGCAAACCCAAGGAGTGGGGTATATGAACTCCGCCTAGAATGAGGGGGCGATCGCTCACCAAGCGGTGGATATCGTAGCCGTTACCAATACGAATATTCATTTTTTAGTCATTAGTCATTAGTCATTAGTCATTAGTCATTAGTTAGTACTCACAAGTCAAGAGTTTGGTAGAAAACGAAGCGAGGATTGGGAGTTATAATTTCTGCGCTACTCCTCGTGCTCCCTGTGCTTCTCTTTCCAACTTTTGAACAAATCAGGGCGGCGCAGGCGTGTTCTGGTGATTTGTTGTTCATAACGCCACTTAGAAATTGCAGCATGATTGCCAGAAAGCAAGACCTCAGGAACTTTCCAGCCACGAAACACCGCAGGACGGGTATACTGGGGATAGTCCAACAATGCCTCTTCAAAGCTTTCTGCCGTTAGGGACTCGACTTTACCCACTGTTCCCGGTAAGAGGCGTACGACACCATTCATTAATGCCATTGCTGGAATTTCCCCACCAGTCAGAATAAAATCCCCTAAAGAGACCTCGCGGTCAACTAAATGCAGCACTCGCTCATCCACTCCTTCGTAATGACCACAAATTACTACCAATTGATCATAATTCGTTACCAATTCTCGTAACAGTGGCTGATTCATCGTTTGACCTTGAGGACTCATCATAATAACCTCTCGTCGATGTAAAACTGGCAGCGATTCTACAGCAGCAAAGATAGGTTCTGGCTTCATCAGCATCCCCACACCACCGCCGTAAGGTTCATCATCAACTTTCCGGTGCTTGTCAGTGGTAAAGTCCCGTGGATTAATCAAATGCACTTGGGCAATCTGCTTTGCCAAAGCCTTACCTATCAGCCCGGTATTGAGAACAGAGGTAAAACAGTCAGGAAACAGCGTAACTATATCAAAGCGCACAGTATTTCGTATTGGAGGACACTAATCTAAAATTGGATGATTTGAAAACGATGTTGTGTCACGAGACAAATCAACATCATCAATTGTGTCTCAAAGTACCGGAAGTATTGGGTTTTCCGTGTCAACACAAGTTTTTCTAATTACTTAATTTATGTTTAAATATTGTCACATCTACATTTAAATTATTAAACTGAACCGAGTTAACAACTTCTTCCGATGCATCTAGCTTGCCTCAGCAAAAAGTGTGTCAAGATCTGCTTTTCTCCCTCCACTGTGAAGTGTTGGTGGTATGAGGTAGGGAACCCGAGAGACATGAACTCAGGGTATGAAATAAAGAATCTCGTTGTTTTTCTTCATGAACAAATTTACAGACTTCAAACCAAATTTTCATGGACACAGGTGTTCAAATCACCTTCTTACCTTACACCAGTACGGGCGCAATTCCTTGCGCCCGTATAGACCCAGAGGCGCAAAGCTTTGTGCCCCTGTACCATACCCTACTGGGAGCGAATGTGAAAAAACAAACCCAAAAGGAACGGCAAAGGACATTCCACAAACTGAGGCATTTTGTACATGAAGCACTGTCCTCCATAAGAGGCAAAGCATAAAAAGAATCAGGCGAAAGCTAACTTGTTTAATGGACCTGAAGTTGTTGACAGGAGAACAAACACAATGCCGCAATTAAAAGTCAAATCGCTGGAAATGAGGACACCCCAAGCAACTAAAACCGCCGTTATGGTCATCGGAGGCGCAGAAGACAAAGTACATGGACGCGAAATTTTGCGGACATTTGTCAGTCGGTCTGGTGCCGGCAATGGCCATATTACAATTATCCCGTCTGCCTCACGCGAACCAAGCATCATAGGTGGTAGATATATTCGTATTTTTGAAGAAATGGGTGCTAAGAAAGTCGAAATCTTAGACATTCGAGAACGGGATCAATGTAAAGATTCTTACATCCAAACATCTCTAGAAAACTGTACAGGAGTGTTTCTGACAGGGGGAGACCAATTGCGTCTGTGTGGCGTGCTATCTGATACGCCAGCAATGGATATTATCCGGCAACGCGTTAGATCTGGACAACTCACTGTAGCAGGGACGAGTGCTGGAGCGGCTGTGATGGGGCATCACATGATCGCAGGGGGTGGTAGCGGCGAATCGCCAAATCGCTCCCTAGTGGATATGGCTACAGGTTTGGCATTGATCCCAGAGGTGATAGTAGATCAACACTTCCACAATCGCAATCGTATGGTGCGGCTGATGAGCGCGCTGGCAGCTCATCCAGATCGTTTAGGGATTGGGATTGACGAAGATACATGTGCCATGTTTGAGCGGGATGGGTGGCTACAAGTCTTAGGCAAAGGTAGTGTTACGATTGTAGATCCAACTGAGGTCACTCACACGAATGAGCCACATGTCGGAGCAACTGAACCCTTAAACATCCATAATCTACGACTGCATCTTCTCAGTCATGGTGATCGTTATCACATGTATCAGCGTACAGTATTACCTGCTGTATACCGTGTCTCCAGCTGACGATATGAGTAGCTGATGTTACATTAGTAAGCGAAACAAACACTGAATTGACCGCTAGATTTTAGGTTGCTTGCAGCCAAAAAAATGAGAATAATACGATCTAAGAAGAAAAAACTGTTTACTATGAACAGTTAAGCGGTCAATTCCAGTAAGAAACTAGAATATTGGTTCCGAATCTCCATCTACCTATTTCCCATGAGAATCCTCAAGATCCAGACCTTACGCGGCCCCAACTATTGGAGCATTCGACGCCACAAGCTAATTATCATGCGCCTCGATTTAGAAAACCTTGCCGAGACGCCCACAAACGAAATTCCCGGCTTCTATGAAGGATTAGTGGAGGCTTTGCCCAGTCTGGAAGGTCATTTTTGCTCACCGGGCTGTCGTGGTGGTTTTTTGATGCGAGTGCGCGAAGGCACCATGATGGGCCATGTTGTGGAACACGTAGCCCTAGAACTGCAAGATTTGACTGGAATGAACGTAGGCTTTGGTCGGACCCGAGAAACTTCAACATCGGGAGTATACCAGGTAGTGCTCGAGTATCTGAACGAGGAAGCGGGACGCTACGCTGGCAGAGCAGCAGTGCGGCTATGCCAAAGTATAGTTGATCGGGGTCGTTATCCAAAGGCAGAGTTAGAGCAAGATTTGCAAGACCTGAAAGACTTATGGCGTGATGCGGCATTAGGACCGAGTACAGAAACACTTGTCAAAGAAGCAGAAAAAAGAGGCATTCCTTGGATGCAACTGGGCGCACGCTTTTTGATTCAGTTGGGCTACGGCGTGAATCAAAAGCGGGTACAAGCGACGATGACAGACAATACCAGCATCCTGGGAGTAGAACTGGCCTGCGATAAAGAAGCCACCAAACGCGTTCTTGCCAACGCTGGAGTCCCAGTACCAAGAGGTACCGTCATCAACTTCTTGGATGATTTACAAGAAGCCATAGAATACGTTGGCGGCTACCCTATTGTCATCAAACCTTTAGATGGCAATCACGGACGCGGTATCTCCATCAATATCACTTCCTGGGAAGAAGCGGAAGCTGCCTACGATTCTGCAAGACAGGTTTCCCGAGCAATTATTGTTGAGCGGTATTACACTGGGCGGGATCACAGGGTACTGGTGGTGGATGGCAAAGTTGTGGCAGTTTCTGAACGTGTGCCAGCTCATGTGGTGGGTAATGGCAAATCTACCATCTTTGAACTCATTGACCAAACTAACAAAGATCCAAACCGTGGTGAAGGACATGATAATGTCCTCACCAAAATTGAACTCGACCGTACCAGCTACCAACTCATGGAAAAGCAAGGTTTCACTCTTAATAGTGTGTTACCTAAGAACGAAATTTGCTATCTGCGGGCAACGGCAAACTTGAGTACAGGGGGCAGTGCCATAGACCGTACAGATGAAATTCATCCAGAAAATATTTGGCTGGCACAACGGATAGTGAAAGTTATCGGTTTGGATATTGCAGGAATTGATATTGTCACAGCGGATATTAGCCGTCCCTTGCGAGAAATGGATGGTGTGATTGTAGAAGTTAATGCTGCTCCCGGATTCCGGATGCATGTTGCTCCAAGTCAAGGGATCTCTCGTAATGTAGGAGGAGCAGTCATAGATATGCTGTTCCCAGCGGATAAAATCAGTCATATACCCATTCTTGCCGTAACGGGGACTAACGGCAAAACTACCACGACTCGGCTGTTGGCACACATTTTTAAGCAGACTAATAAAGTCATAGGTTATACAACGACAGATGGGACATATATCGGGGATTACTTGGTAGAGTCAGGAGACAATACAGGCCCCCAAAGTGCCCAACTCATCCTGCAAGATCCAACAGTGGAAGTGGCGGTACTGGAAACTGCTCGTGGTGGTATTCTCCGGTCTGGACTGGCTTTTGAAAACGCTAACGTGGGCGTGATATTAAACGTTGCCTCTGACCACCTGGGCATAGGCGATATTGATACTATTGACCAGTTGGCGCATCTCAAGAGTGTGGTCGCTGAAGCTGTGTTTCCTGACGGTTACGCAGTGCTTAACGCTGATGATCACAGAGTTGCTGCTATGGCAGAAAAAACAAAAGCCAATATTGCCTACTTCACTATGAATCCGGAATCGGAATTGGTGCGAAAGCACATTCAAAAAGGAGGAGTAGCCGCAGTCTATGAAAATGGCTATCTGTCAATCTTAAAAGGTGATTGGACACACCGGATTGAACGGGCAGAAAATATACCCCTGACAATGGGTGGACGTGCGCCGTTTATGATCGCCAATGCTTTAGCAGCTTCTTTGGCAGCGTTCGTACAAAATGTGAGCATAGAACAAATTCGTGCTGGCTTAAATACCTTTCGCGCTTCGGTGAGTCAAACACCGGGACGAATGAATTTATTTAATTTGGGCAACTACCATGCTTTGGTAGATTATGCCCACAACCCAGCTAGTTATCAAGCCTTAGGTGCTTTCGTCCGCAACTGGATTTCTGGCAAACGGATTGGAGTTGTTGGCGGGCCTGGCGATCGCCGCGACGAAGATTTCGTTATGCTTGGCAAACTAGCAGCGGAAATTTTTGACTCTATTATCGTCAAAGAAGATGACGACACCAGGGGACGAGCACGCGGTAGCGCTGCTGATTTAATTGTTCAAGGTATCAAGCAAACTAACCCCAACTATCAGCATCAAACAATTCTGAGTGAAACAGAAGCCGTTAACAGAGCATTGGACATGGCTCCAGATAACAGTCTAGTGGTCATTTTGCCAGAAAGCATTAGCCGCGCTATTGCCTTAATTACAGCACGTGGAGTCGTCAAAGATGAGATACTCCAGCAAACCAACCCGTCTACTATAGATTCTCAAATTGGGGTGAAATCTTCTGTAGTCAACACGCTGTTATAGTCCGAATCAGGCAGCACTGTAGGCGGTGACGACAACACCAAGTGCGGGAGGGGAGCCAGTACGCCCAGGCGTGAATCCAGCGCTGGACTCACCGTAAGGCGTGGCGTCAGCCATAGGGGTTTTCCGCTCTCACGGCGACTGGTGGAGCGCTACGCGATCTGCGGAGGTCTTGCCCGGAGGGGGGTCTCCCTCCAATCCCAGAGGGAACCCCAAAGCCCCCCTTGTAGCACAAGCAGGTTTTCCCGCAGCAGGTATATCGATCCCTATGGCTGACGCCATAGGGGTTTTCCGATTTGAAGTGAGTGCCGTTGATTTGTCATTACGTAAAGATAAATGACAAAAGACAAATAACTATTGTTTTTCTTCTTCCGGATTAGTATCTTCACTGGGATTTTTCAGTTCTTCCTTAAAACCCCGCAGAGTTTTCCCCAGTGCGCTGCCTAACTCCGGAATTTTTTTTGGTCCAAAAATCACGACAGCGACCAAAACAATGACACCTACTTCCGTCCATCCCAATCCAAACATAAGCCTCTACTCCATAAAACTAATACAACGCCGGACAAGTCCGGTATTTAAGTATAATTTCTGCTTCTGCGGGCTTTGATCAAAAAAAAGTATGTAAAACTGGGCGAGGATGGACAATGCGATGGCAACAGAGGCATCCATAGCCTGATTTTTCTCAATAAAACTATAGCTGTCGCCACAGGTCACCATGAGGGCACGACGATTATTCGTGGCAGTTTTGCAGTTTTACACAGGTTCAACCCCTTTACTAAGCTTACTCAAAATTGCCGAAAGTGCAAAATTGGGCGCACTTGTCTGTCGGGTTTGTTGTCAGAGTTTTAAACAAGCACCCGAGCGTGCTCCCGAAGCGTGGATTCAAGCAGGACGTCAATTATAGACGGTGGCTTTGTTTGAGCAGGATTTACCCAATGATTATGTATGTGAGCGCAGTGAAGACCCACTACCAAACCTACTATCAACTTCACAGATTTTTGACCAATCTTTTAGTTTTTTATCTTTTTTTACAAGAAAGATTACAAAAAGTAAAGAATTGTACGTAATTAGATGATTTGCAAGACAAAGCATAGTAGAACATAAAGAAAATATTAATTTGTTAGTTTTCTCTATCTATTCATTCATGAGTCGAATAATATTCACCGCTATCTTTAATAAAAATCACGCACGCTCGGAGTCATATTTTCATGGAGCTACTTCCACGACCTCAGCATAATAACCAACGACGCTTAAAGTTGGAGCCTGAGCCACTGTTGAATATGACACAGCTTTCTGTATTTGAGAAACCAGATATTGCAAGCGCAAAACTTGTGCGATCGTGCGATCAAAACAATCCAGACAACAAGCTACACCAGCGTATTGCCATTTTTATTGATGGTGCAAACTTGTTTTACTCAGCCATGCACCTCAATCTTGAAATTGATTACACTAAACTGCTGCGCTATCTAACAAAAAAGCGTCAACTGCTTAGGGCTTACTTTTATACAGGTGTTGATTACACGAACGATAAACAGCAAGGTTTTTTGATGTGGATGAGTCGCAATGGCTATCGTGTAGTGAGTAAAGAACTCATTGTGCTCCCTAATGGCTCTAAAAAAGCGGATTTGGATGTAGAGATAGCTGTCGATATGATGACCCTAGCAAGGTACTGCGACACTTTAGTTCTGTTGAGTGGAGATGGCGACCTTGCTTATGCTGTAGATAACATTACTTACCGAGGAGTTAAAGTGGAAGTTGTTAGTTTGGGTTGTATGACTAATGAAAGTCTGATTAGGGTTGCTGACTCTTATACTGACCTTGAACTTATCAAACAAGATATTCAAAAAAAGGTATCCGCTCAATAATTTGGATCGCATTAGTAGTTCGGAAACGATTTTCCACTATTTGAGGCTTGGCATTGAGCGATTTACGCCAAATCATTGAACGCTTACAAAAAAATTGGACTTTAGACTAGTTCGCGGTGCGAAACCCAAAAGCCTTACAGTGATTGAGATA
>NZ_JCACKO010000012.1:0-75737 GCF_059505445.1 Brasilonema angustatum
ATATCAACAAGCTTTGTCAGTTTACACCCGTGAAGCTTTTCCTGTTGATTGGGCAGGAACTCAAAACAATCTGGGAAATACTTACAGTCAGAGAATACGGGGAGATAAAGCGCAAAATTTAGAATCGGCAATCGATGCATATCAACAAGCTTTGTCAGTTTACACCCGTGAAGCTTTTCCTGTTGATTGGGCAGGAACTCAAAACAATCTGGGAAATACTTACAGTCAGAGAATACGGGGAGATAAAGCGCAAAATTTAGAATCGGCAATCGATGCATATCAACAAGCTTTGTCAGTTTACACTCGTGAAGCTTTTCCTGTTGATTGGGCAAGGACTCAAAACACTCTGGGCATTGCTTACAGTGATAGAATAAAGGGAGATAAAGCGCAAAATTTAGAATCGGCGATCGCAGCTTATAAAAAAGCTTTAGAAATCCTTACCCCTACTACTCTTCCTCTGGATTGTCTCCAAACTGGAAACAACCTAGGTAATCTAGCCTTCAAACAAGGGCGATGGACAACAGCAATTGAGGCATATGAACAAGCCATAGCAGCAGTAGAACTAACCCGAACTTGGGCAACTTCCGACGCCCGCCGCCAAGAAATTTTGACAGAAGCTATTGGCGTTTATCAAAATCTCGTACAAGCCTTGATCAACATTGGGCAATTAGACAAAGCAATTAAATATGTAGAAAGTTCCCGTTCTCGGCAGCTGGTAGACTTAATGGCAAGTAACGATCTCTACGCTCGTGGAGAAATACCACCAGAAGTCAAAGAATATTTGCAGCAGTTTGAAAATCTGCAACAACAAATTAACCAGGAACAAAAACAACTCGACAATCAATCAGACAATAACAAAGAACAAGGGCATACGAAAGAAACATTTCATGAAACTTCTCGACAATACCGCGCCGCCTTTGGGGCGAAAACGGAAAAGATTCAACGCCTGGAAGCAGAGAAGCAGCAAATTTGGGAACAAATGCGCCGCTTAGATCCAGTGCTTGCAGGACAAACCAAAGTTGATGCTCTTGATTTTACTGCCATCCAGCAACTCATCGATAGTCCTAAGACTGCCATTCTCAGTTTCTATACTACTAGCAACGACACCCATATTTTTATTCTCCGCAATAATGAAAGCCCTCAATTGCACACTTGTTTAGGGCAAGGAATAGAAACTTTACAAAACTGGATTGGAAACAACTGGTTACAATCGTATTTTGATGAAGATAAAAATAAAGCTACATGGGTGAGTAAAATGGGCGCTTTTCTCCAAGAACTAGCCCAGAGGCTAAGAATCAACGAATTAATTGCTCAACACCTACAAGGTATCGAAGAACTCATCCTCATCCCCCATATTTTCCTGCACCAAATTCCTTTTGCTGCGTTACCCGTAGACTCTCCTCAATCTCCCCTTAGTAGTGGGAAACAAAGAAAGTTTCTAGGCGACAGATTTCTGATTCGTTATGCGCCCAGTTGCCAAATCTTGGAATTTTGTCACAAGCGAGAAGATCAACAGACGTTGCATGAAACGTCTCTACAATATGGCATTGTTGAAAATGCAACTGATGATTTGTACTTTACCACCTTCGAGTGTGAAAAAATCGCCTTACTCCACCCTAATCACCAACGCTTGCAAGGTAGCCGAGAAGCAACAGTCAGCAACTATCAAAAACTAGCCAAACAAGTTCAGGGTATCCACTCCAGTCATCATGCTCAATCTCGCATTGATAATCCCCTAGAATCACAACTGTTTTTAGGGGATGGCAGTATCACCTTGGGGGAACTCATGTCTCCTGCTTGGCGACTCCCGCAACTGTTGGAGGTGTTTCTCTCCTGTTGCGAAACAAATTTTGGAGTCAGCGAAAGAACGGATGATATTTTGACTATCTCCTCCGGCTTTCTGTGTGCGGGTGCAAGAAGTGTCATCAATACCCTGTGGGCGGTTGATGATTTGGCGACGGCGTTGTTTTCTATCTTTTATTATGAGTTTCGCCAGGAAGGTTACAGTCGTGCAGAAGCGGTGCGTCAGGCGCAGGTGAAGTTGCGTACTCTGTCGGGGGAAGCGTTGAAAAATGAATATGAGGAAGAATTAGATCTGATGCGGAAGATGAAAAACCAACAGATATATAGTGAAAGAAAAGCTCTACAAAAACAACTGAATCAGCTAGTTCAAGGTACTCCCGCGTATCAAGAATTGGAGAATAAGTACAAGCAAGTACAAGATATCCAGATGAAATTAGGGGAAATGACAGACACTCTTGTTTACTTATACGAGCAGGCTTTACCTTTCGCGCATCCCCAGTATTGGGCAGCTTTCACCTGCCAAGGGATGCGATGACGGGTGTTGACTGAAGCTGAAAACCTTCTGCAGTCGTCTCGCTTTTACCTCACCCTCGCTTGAATCGGCGCTAAAATCTTTCCCTCTCCTTCAAGGAGAGGGATGCCCGATAGGGCAGGGTGAGGTTAAATCAACGTGGAATTAAAGCTGTACCCCTACCCTATAGTGTATGCCACACTATAACCTCTGTAGTATTTTATTCTCAAATTTCTGCATAACTCACCCCTCAAATCTCGACAGTTTCATGAAAGCTCAAATCACATGGAACTATCGCAATGGCAAGACAATATCGCACACCACGCCCCAATAATCAAACATCTGTTAATAACAGCACACCCTCAAAAACCCCTCAACAGCAGGAAAAACTCTGGTGGAAATATCTTGCTATTTCGGGAGTTGGCTTAGTTGGAATCAGTTTTCTCACAGTACCAGTTTGGCTTGATAGCAGAATCCAAAGAGTTATTAGTATTGAAGCCAGTGATGTTTCCGAATCTGCCAAAAAATTTCCATTCCTACAACAGCAACATTGCGAAGCACTTGCCCATCAACTAAAACCTGGTGACACAATTGTTGAAATGCAATTTGCTGATAACCCAGAAGTTATTCGTGACATCACAATTAATAATACCCTCTTCCTTCTCGGTCAATGCAAACAAACAAATCCTGACAGCAAACAACCAAAATCTGACGTTGGTGAGCAACGAGGAACTTCAGTCATTTTATTATTAGAGCGTATTATTACAATTCTTGAAGAGAAGCGTACCAAAGGTTTAAAAAATCCGATGGTAGTAACGATTACTCTTCAAGCTGCTGAACCGGGACCAGGACAACCAAAATTAGATTTTCAACGGATAAAAACGTTAGTAGAAAAAATAACTTCTAACCGGGGCATAGTAGCAATTATGGGAACAACCGGGAAGTTACAGAGTGAGTTAACCAATCATCTCAAAGATAACTCACACGCCAATGTTTGTACATTCAAAGATATTAAAGATTGTGTGGAGTCGTCGTTTCAACAAGGACGAGAAATGCGAATTAATTAAGAAACGTTTGGCGAATAGAATTCGCCAGGTATTTTTTCGTTCCCTGGCTCTGGCAGGGAATGCATAACTGTGGGCTGCTGCCTCAATATAATTATTGGGAGGCGGTAGCCCTCTTTTGAGGCATTCCCATGCAGAGGATAGGAACGAAAAAAATTCTTACAAAAAAACTCCAAACTCAGCATAACTCACATACGTTTTCTCGACAGGTAATTACAGCAATCAAAAAGCAATTAAAAGGAGAATGTGAGTTATGACTTTGCAACCAAAAATTAAATTAGAAGGCATCTCTCAACAAGATTTGCAACCAATTATTATAAGTTGGTTAAATCATCAGCCAGAACAAATTGAACGTTTAGCACATTCCGATAAACCCGAAATTAAGCAATTCTTATCCCAACAAGCTGATGCAGAACTCGCGCAAGCCCGCACTGATGACTTGTCTCATAAAGCAAGACAGTGCAATAAGTCCACCAAAAATCTGATTAAAACGATTGTGATATTTGTTGGCGCTCTTACCTTCAGTGCTGCACCTCAGTTGTTAGCTTCTGGGGCGGCGCGTGGTCCGTTAGCCATTTCTGCTGGTATTCTGGGCGGTGGGGCTGCAACGTTTTTTGTAGAGGAACTGGGAGTTAAAGGTGTAACCAAGAAACGTCGGCGTCACAATTCTCTATCTGCTCAAGACAGTTTGGAAAATCAACACAGCGCCTATCCCTCTCAAAATCAATTGGTAGATTTCTATTTCAATGCACAGAAGGTACGGCTATTACAAGTTGAAGGTGAAAATCTCACAACCGACTTCAAAGCTGATCTTGCCATTGCTGGATTACTGAGTGTAGTAGAAGGCGCTACTGCATTCGTGCTCATCCTTCCTGCGGGTTTAGGTATGGCATTTTTGGCTGCTGGGTTCCCAGTGGCGCTCACTTGGGCTGCAATCTTGTTTCAGAGCAGACATTTTGACTTTGCTGAATACTGCGCTGATTTGATTAAAAAGTACGAACCATTCCAACCTTCCCCTGAGGTATCTGAAGAAGAAGCACGACAAGTTCAATCCTTGGATTACTCTTTCAAATATGTCGCGGAAGGAGACAAAACAGGACTACTCAAAAATCTTGACATGGCGCGGGCGTATTTTGATATCTGTTATGCAGATAAAAAACTACAGCAAATTGCAAAGCACTATATTCACGAGTTAAATGAACTGCGATTACAACTTTGTGAACAACTCAAACACCTTGAAGAACAATGGGTTATGCCCGAAATTGACATTGCTGGTTCTGCACCTACAGAAGAGCAAAATCTTGATGAAAAGCTAAAAAATCAAAAAGCTGAGTGGATTGCACAGAAAACTTGTGAACTCGAAGCTTTGTATCAAGAGTATGCAGAAATGATTACCTTCAAGTATGAGCAACAGTTTTTAGTCTGGCAGGAAGAAAAAGCTCGTGCTCAGAAAATGTTTACCCGTTAATCTAGGGTGACTTCGGACACTTGCATAAAGCAACCAAATTTGATTAATGCTATTTGGTTGCGCTCACGAGATGCGCAGTGTGGTAATGTCCGTTGAGTTCAATGAGTGCGCCTTCAAGACGCGATACGCACAAGCTAAAGCCTCCGGCTTATCGCGCCGCTGTCAAATCCTCCTGATATCCTTCTGTCTGCAAGTCAGCAATCTCTAGATAAGTGGGAGCACTAATATAAGCTGGGTCAAACGGAGACAATGCAATAACACAATACAATGTAAAAAAGCCCTTCCAGCACGAAGAGCTTTCCATGTGTAGAACTAAAAACTGGCGACTCCCAAAGTTAGCCAGTTTTTAACTTTAAACCGACTGACGTTTTAACTCTTGTATCAATACTTGACTGCGTTTGCTAGCATCTTTTGCTTGTTGTCTGTACTGTTTGGCTTGTTCTCGGTCTGTCAAACATACTTCAGTTGCTTTTTTACTAAATTTGACAGCTTGACTACTGAGTTCCTTAATCCGAGTTTTTAATTCTTCAATTGTTTTCATTCTGACTCCAATTCTGAGATGACAATCTCTAAATTTTCTACTTCTGGTTAGGTCGAGGAGGGATATTATTCCCTGCCCCTCCCGTTTAAATCCGGACGTGCCGCTTTCACTGCATCCGGCTTCCGACAATCTTAGGCTATTTGCCCTTGCCCATGTGTATATACTGATGGCATGATTGGTGAACTGCGAGAAGATTCTCTTGTTTCCAATCATTATGATTTCCGTTGATGTGGTGAAGATGTACTTTTTCCTCATCATTGAATCTCAATCCACAGTGACTGCATGAATGGTTTTGTTTCTTCAAGGTTTTTGCTGTTACTCCGTCGTAATATTTTGAATTCCTTTCACTCCAATAGATTACATTGCCGTCGAATGGGGAGGCGTCCCCTTTCACACTGACAAATGCATTTTCTTTGTATGGTACTGCCGGAAAAGCCTTTTTACAAAGTTCTTTCGCTTTTTCACGATTTACTTTAGACTCTTTGCGGAAGACTCTATTTGCTCGTTTGTTCATAAACCATAACGAGAATTTAGAGCCATCCATTTTGCAGTACCTATGATAGTTTCTCCATCCTCTTACGACTGGTGCTAACTTTATAGCCTTGATTAGAGCACCATAATTTGAGTTATTGACGATGGTTTTTACTTTCTGGCGGAATTTTTGAAAATTTTCTTTTGATGGAACACTTCTAAATTTTCCGTTGGATTGTACATAAAAATGCCATCCTAAGAAATTAAACCCTTCTGTCGAATCAACGAGTTTTGTCTTTGAAACTTTAATCCTTAGTCCTCTTGCTTTTAAAAATTTTTCGATTTCAAGAAGTACGTGATTTGGGTTTTCACCAGGTTTTATGAAACATACCATGTCGTCTGCATAGCGGACAGATGGATGTATTTTCTCGATTCCATTAAGCGCTATATTTGCTAATAACGGACTAATCACTCCGCCTTGGGGCGTTCCTTGTTCTGGGAATTCTATTTCAGTTCCAGACTTTAGACATCTCCATAGTCCAGCTTTTATTAATCTGGGTGCGATTACTCGACACATAATGGAGCCGTGATGAATTCTGTCAAAGCATTTTTCGATATCTAACTCAAGAATTCTTTTGTTAATACCGTTTTTATTTGAGGCTAAATTATTTTGAATAATTTTTTGACAGTCATGAGTGGAGCGTCCGGGTCTGAAACCGTAGCTTCTTTCATGAAATGTTGCCTCGTGTGCTGGTTCGATGGCATATTTTATTAGACATTGCCAAGCTCTGTCCGAGATTGTTGGTATCTTTAAGATACGTTTTGTGCCATCTTTCTTGGGTATTGGAACCTTTCTTAGTTTTTGATGTTTCCATTTATAAACTTCTGCTTTGAGCAGTTGGTCAAGTTCTAATCTTTCCTTGAAAGATAATGCCACCTTTCCATCAATTCCAGCGGTTTTAGCGCCAATGTTTAGTTGAGTTACCTGACGGATAGCCAGTAATCTTGCACTTCTGGACTTCAGAATAAGCTTTTGGAGATTTTTGACTCGTTTGTTGTCTCTAGCTCGCATCGCTTTCCACAATCTGCATTGTAGTCGAAAAAGAATTTTCCGGAATTTCTTCCAGGGTAATTCCTTCCAAAGTTCACTATTTCTATTGCTAGTCATGTGTCTAACTGTGCTCCGTTGCTTCATGTGTTCTGATTGCCTCGAAGCAATTACGCTTCGTCCTACCCGAAGACAGAAGAATTCGGCATCTCGTCTTGCTTACTGGGGTTTCGACCTCTCCCCAGACTTCTGTATCGTTTTTATTCGTTCCGTTTCTCAGATTGTTTTGATGATTTAGGGTAGTTCAATTTGCCTATCCTCTCCTCAGAGATTACAGCTAACTTATGAAAATTGCTGTGAGCATAAGGGGATGAGGTCTACATTTTGTTTTCAGGTTGTAGCCTTAGACTAAGACACTTTTCTAGGACTTGTTTACCCATGTCATCTCCCCATTAGCGCCAGGGTAGCTACCTGCTTTGCCCCATGATTGCGCCCTGCTACCCGCTTCAGCCTCCGAAATTCCGAGTTCGGTCACTGTGGTCAGATAGGGAGTCACTTGTCTCCTCAAGGGTAGGACTTTCACCTACATCTGTGAAACAGTTGAGGGTTTTCTAGGATACTTGCCCTCTCTAAGTTATGGATTTACTTAGAAACGAATCGCACTCATAAAGTCTATCTGCTCTACTAGCCAACAAGCTAGCATCATCAAAATCATTGTTTTCTATTGCTTTGTCGTGGGCTTCATACAATTCTTCAATGATTTGGTGTAGTTGTGCATAAGCTTTTAGCAATGCATTTCGTGTTTCTGATTTCATGTTTGCTGGTGTCTTGTTGGATTTATTTTATACTCCCAATGCTTTCAGTTTTAAAGCTCTATTCCACCGTCAAATTCTTCAGGATCGTCTGTTTCTATCAACACAGGTTTAACGAGTTGTTCTTGATGACCATTTGAGCTTGCAGGCGCTGTTGTTGATATTTCAGGTACAACAGAGTACTTTCCTTCTAAATACCGCAGATAAAACCCTATTGCATCCTCTACAAACCGACTCTCACTAACTAAGAGCGCTTCACACCATTGCTGTACTTTGAGCTTTTGATACTTCTTAATTCTGATTTTGTCAGCACCCATTACCCGACCTCCGCTATCAGTCCCATGAGGTTATCAAAAGCGCCATTGGCTGAAATCAAGAAACCTTTCTTCTTTAGTGCAGCATTCAGCAGCGGTAGCTTAGAACCACCTCCGATTATCAGGATTTGGTCACCACTAAGTTTGTACTGTTCTAACTGCTTAATGACTTCTCTGAGTCTGCAATTAATAAAGTCCTGTAGCTCGAACTCATAGACCTTGTAGAAGTTCAGTTCTGAGTCACCATAAGCGAGAAACGGGATTTTTTCACCTGACTCCGACTTCTTGAACTTCACTCCTACCTCAATACTGCGGTTGATAACATCCTTACTAGGTGCTTGTTTGATGAGTGCTTTAAGGTCAGAATTACAGCTAATTCGCTCAATTAGGTATTCAGCGCCAAAATCCTTAACTGCAACTTCTCCTACTGGCTCAGAGTTGAAGAATCGACTGATGGACGTGTTACCGCCACCGATATCACAGATGGTCACAGCACCGTCTAGCTTCTGGCTTTTAAGCGCTGCAAAGCCTTCGGGTAAGATTGCTTTAATGGTAATAGTTACACCACATGGGACGCCACACAATTCTACCTTGTGCGTCCCTTCGTTCTTCCTGATAATTCCTGAGTGACGTTTAACATCATTGGTAGTTACTGTAACTTCTAGATTCATCTCTGGGTTAATCTGTGGTAGATGAGCTAAAGTGCCTAAGAAGTACTCAAGCCACAGAGATGATTTCCCCATGTAATCTTCCACCAACCTCATAAGGTCACTGCTACCACTGCGGACAGCTTGATTGCCGATTAGCCAGCAACTGTTGATTAGCTCAGTCCTCACACCATTGACATAGCGGACGTGACCAGGTAACTTACTAGAGGTATTGGATAAACAGCGAGCATACCAGCTTGGTTCTCTTATAAGTTCGTAGCCTTCCACGTGTGCTTTAATCCAATGATTACCCAAGTCAGTCACCGACTTGAACTGCTTCTTATTTTTCGCTGGAATTTTAGGTGTTTTTACTCCCTCTATTTTCTGGGTACTTTTGGGTACATTTGCGGTTGTGTCAGTGGTCTTAGAATTCGTCATAAGTCTTAGTCCATTTAGGTTGTAGGTAATTTTTAGATCGGATAACAGTAGGTGAGCAGAGATTTGTACCCTAATGTACCCAAAATTAAATATAACTGCTTTTTCTCTAGCTTGCAAGCCAAGTCATGTATAAATTTTAGCTATTTTCAATTATTAGAAAATAGTGAATGCCAGGTATTTATACTTAATATTTAAGAGAGAAGGAAGGGTGTACAAATTTGTACGCCTATTCATTCTTCATTTTCTGTTTCTGTCCAGATGAGGGGTCTAACACGTAAAAAAATTAAGCCAGCCTTTTGGGGTTGGCTCGTACTCACCACGATAAATCGAAGTGTTTCTAAGGCTGGCTTAATTTTTTCGGGGACAATGCGATAAACTCAGCATTTGTCTGCATACACATAGCAATCGCTTCTTGCAGAAGTCCAACGATATAGTAGCGACGGACTTTGCGATTAAACTTTAAGCGTGTCACGTAACCATCTTCTTCAGCTGTGCGGCTGATAGTGATATATAGGTCTTTCACAGGTAAAGAAACTTCTAAATCTGGCGCTGTCTCTCCAATCCCGGTATCCTGGAAGATATCATCATTCTTATCGTTCATATGATGTATGTACAGAGATGTGCTTGGACGCCTAACAAAACCCTCTGGAGAACCTTGGGCTAACGAACTTATTCGCTTTAATTATACTGCTGGCTCATATACGCCTACCGACCAGTATCCACCAACCATAGAAAAAACGGTTACTGATGGCGATGGAAACTTCAGGATAAGGCTGTGGTGCAATGAGGAAGGATTGAAACCATCCTCATTTGTTTGTCATCTTCCAGGGTGTGATGTATTTGAGTTTACCTTACCTTATGACAGCGATGCTGATATTACAATATCGGAATTGCGATCTAGGGGAGTGCAACCATTCCCATCACCACCACCACCCAAGGTAGAGCAGAGACAGCAATTTATTCCTACATATGGTCAAACTCGGTTTACTCTGTTTACTACCCCAAAGTACCCTCACCTGACTAAGCTTTTTATTAATGGACTCAAAGCATTATTCGGGACGGAATATGTGATAGATGCGTCTCAGTTGACTTGGACTGGGTATTACGTACTACAACCCGATGATTACGTAGAGATTTTCTATTAAGGAGCGATCGCTAATTGGGTCTAACACGTAAAAAATTAAGCCAGCCTTAATATTACGAGTACCCGACTACGACAACGAATCAACAAACGGAAGGCTGGCTTAATTTTTAGGGGACAATGAAAATGCTTAAAGCAAAACAGATTGACAAGATATTGACTGCCAATATCAGAATTAACGGAGTCAGTGCTAATGGAGCAAGCACGAATGTGACAACTCCTATTACCAGTGCATTGTCTACAGCTGGTAATGGAGGTGTGTCAGTTCCTCTACAAGTATCGGCTAATGTTAATGGAATTGGGGTTATCACAGGTGGCGATCGCTGTGAAATGTACAACAGCACAACCAAACAAAGAATCAGTAGTGCAGCAGGGGATGAAGTTTACGGGAAGCTTACTGAAGCGGCTGGGGTATATACCTTAACTTATTATACTCTGACAGATGCAGGTACAGAGACAGCGTACAGCTTTAGCAGCGCGACCAACATTGATTTTAAGTTCAATTACCGTTTTGATTTTGT
Source organism: Brasilonema angustatum (assembly GCF_059505445.1). Classification (NCBI taxonomy): domain Bacteria; kingdom Bacillati; phylum Cyanobacteriota; class Cyanophyceae; order Nostocales; family Scytonemataceae; genus Brasilonema; species Brasilonema angustatum. The sequence continues at coordinate 10,780 of NZ_JCACKO010000012.1, forward strand.
CAGATACCCCACAGATGCAATCACCTCGATGTCTGTGCAGGTTATTGACCCAATCACGGGTAACCCTGTTACCGCAAAGTGGTTTACTGAAAAGTTAGCAGTCACAGCTATCAATACCATTAGTAACCTAGCCAAGACACCCACAAGCGGGACAAATATATTCTTGATTGTGAATGAGGCGCACCATAATGCTTTTGGGGGTAGTTCGGCTGACTTCACGATTTCAGGGAAGGCGATCGCCTGGTCATCAACAAACGCAGGATATTCAATTGACACAACTGATGATGTGATTGCATTCTATGAGACTGCGGAATAATGACAATTAAAAGCAAGCAGATAAGTTTTGATACTCAAATCACCTATGGCTCACCTACTGGGCAAGTCGTGAGCTACAGTCCCACAGAACCTACAACCAAGACTTCAGGAATGCTTTGGTTTGAGCCTGGAGGAGTTTTCCCACAGCCTTGGACATGGGACGCCATCAACGGTTTATGGATGAGTAGCCCTTTCATTCAAGACTTTGGATACACGAACTTCAGTATATCTACCTCAGATACATCTGGCGCTAACACAAGTTGGACAAACAGAACCGCGCCTTTTTATGGAGTGACAGGCAATAGGATCAGGATAAACCACCTGTTTGGAACCTTATTTAATACTGGTAGTGTAAACCATGACTCAACTCTGTACTATAAGTTTTTTTTGGATAGATTTCTAGGTAGTGCAATCATGGCGCAAACCATAGAAATTACACCAGACACGCAAGGGATGACAGCAGCCACCTACACAGATGATTCTGGTTATGCTCCAGATAGACCCTCTAGTTCATCCATGAAGCGGATTACTATGATGAATCTGACAGATCCAAACAACGCTAGCTTACCTTTGTGGGTTCCAGGTAACGCTTGGTATCAGCGTTTGAGAGCACAGAGGTATGGAACGTCTACAACTTCCAGCGGTGTGACTGCTGCTATTAGTTTGATTGCTGTTTTAAGTTTTGCAAGGTTCTAGCTATGTCCATCTATAACCTGAAGATTTTTAAGAAATCTAAACTTTCTTTTACCGTGCCAGAAACGGATTCTAATGAACGCGATATCAGAGGAAACCGCAAAGCTAACACTGTCCTCAAAGAGATAACTGTTCAGTTATACCCAGAACGTAACCCCATGCAACGAGATAGTGAAGCACATACTGACGACGAGGTTTACTATACAGGGTATATAGTAGAACCCAAGCGAGTTCCAGAAGCACTTAGAAGTGGTGCAGTAGGGAAAGGCGTCATAAATGGGAAGCAGTACAATAGGGTAGAGTTGCAGGCGATCGCCCAATATGACTTAACTCTAATAGATAAAATTTTCCAAGAACCTATCCGTGTGAAGTGCTCTAACCATACTAAATGGGGCACAAGTGTACCACAGGAGTAAAGCGGGGACAATGCAATGGATGTATCAGTGGTAGTGTACAAGAATGACCCTTTTGCATGGACTGAGGGGTTGAATGTGATGGCATTGATGCACGCTCAAGCGATGGGGGAGATAGGGGAGTATCAGCTTAAAGCGGTGCGCGATCGCTTTAATAGAGGTGTAGATTCACGCGGTATTCGCTGGGTTGACTTGAGTCCAGAGACTTGGAAACGTAAGGGAGGACGGGAACTCTTTGGGTTTAGTCTCTTTGGTAGACGGTTTGGTATTGGTGGTACTGGAAGAATGCTTTATCAAACTGGGGCAATGTTTAATGCGATCGCCCTTGAGTACAAAGCATGGGATGAGGTTATTATTGCCTGTCACGACCCCAAGGCAGAATACCACCAATTTGGGACAAGCACTATCCCAGCACGGGAGTTTATAGGCGTTTCTGAGCAAGATGTAGACCAGCACGTTAAAATTCTAGACAAGTGGGCAGATAAAGCAGCGGTCCTAGAAGCAGCAGGCGCGACGGTTGAAGGGCTGGTAAGTGGTGGCACTAAGAGTGTAGCTGATACTGCTCTAACTATTGCCGGAAACTTTTTTGGGTGGGACAAAAATATTTACGGGTATGGGGTAAGTAATCCTACACGTACGGAGTGGTAAGCATGAGTGCAGGATTAGGTTTAACAGAACTTGAACTTGATATCATGACCAATCCCCTCAGAAATTTTCGTGAGGGCATCTTTCCTATTCTTGTCGGAACGCTTCCCCAAGATGCAGGACAGTACGGCACTTCAGAAAATGAAGGGGACATAGTTCTTTTATTCCCTACCTCGGACGCAGCACGCCCAGAGACAGAGCAAGGACAGCAATTAGTAGGGATTGACATAATTGTTCTGATATCCTTAAGGAAGCGTTATGATGATGCGGCTTTATCACCTGATACCAATGGCTCAAAGGCAGCGATTGAGCAAGCTTTAGATGAGGTGATTCGACTTCTTAAGGGATATAAACCTTCCTGTTGTCCATGTGCCCGTCCCATCTTCTTTGTAGGACATCGCCTTTTCCCCCCTGACAATGGTCTTTGGCGCGTTGAAGTTTCTTTTAGATTAGAGAGGTATATTTAGATGCCTACTGCTAGCTCTAAGCATAATTTTAGTTTATGGCTTTTGCAAGTTCTTAAGGCAGATGGTACACCGACATCAGCTGCACAGATAGCCACTGCGGTTGAGTTTCCACCATTGAAAAGGAACTTTGATACAGATGCAAGATCTGCACTTCCTGGTATCATTCCCTACCCTCTGGGGTTCTCAGATCTTGAGATGACTGTTACTTTTAAGGGTCTTTCCAGAGAAATGTTTGAGGTGCTTTATAGCTCTATAGAGCGAATTCTAACAATCAGTATTACTAGTGAAGGGTGTAATTTTGCTGATACGTCTGATGTTCTTCCTATGAGCCTTACAGCAAAAGGGAACATTTCACAGCTTCCATCTATTAATTTCACTGCTCTACAAAACTCACAATTTCAGTGGAAGATGATGGTCAATGAATTTGATTTACTGTTAGGAAATCCCGCAGATGTAGCAGTTAATAAAACAGAGATTTTATACCGTCCCAGTGAGTTTAAATATCTTGTCAATGGTACTAACTTATGGGCGGCAAAAGCTGCAGCTATTGGCATTACTCCACCTGCTTAAAGCGTGTACAAATTTGTACGACCCATAAATAAGGAAAAGTATGACACAGGATAAATCGAAAAAGGTAGAGACAGTAAAAGCTCAACCTATTCCTACAAATAAGCTCCCGGAAAAAACATACATAGGTGATGTTCTAATAAAGACAACAGTAGGTAAATACAAGTTTCAACAGAAGAATGTGGCGGCAATAGAGTTACTGTTGTTTGAAGACAAGAAGATAGATCCGAGGGATGCGATCGCAGGAGCAAGAGCAATAGGTTTTTTAAGCGCGTGTGAATGGTTTATCAGCACTTGCTACGACATAGAAGGAGAACCTGTCACAACCAGGAAATTGAATGAGATTGTGTTAGAAGTTCCTCACCTACTGCGGTTAGTGCAAGCAGTGGGAAGAGGGTCAGTTTTGATAGATTGTCATGATGGGGAGGAGTTAGTAGAGGATTCTGACGACTTCACTATTAAGTTTCCTCTGCCTTTGGTTGATGGTGAGGAATTGAAATATGAGAAAGTCGTCCATGTGAAACGTTTACCAATTGGATGGAGGCACACTCCTCAATATCTTGCAGCACAATCTACCAAGGATTGGGTAAAGATTAATGTAGACATAATCACTCAGTACTTTGAAATTGATGGACGCAAGTGGACAGAAGAAGAGTTGCGCTCGCCTGGTGTGGTAGATTTAAGAGTTTTTAACGTTGTCATGCGACGACTGGGGAAGTATTTGAGTGCGGGATAAGTATCCGCACAGCCCTTATTTTGTGCAAGTGGATGGGGTGGACTTTTAGGGAGTTAGATGATTTGGGGGACATCATTAACGTGGGGATTGTGGCACTAGAAATCATTGATTTGATGGAGGAGGAGAGGAAAGCGATTAGTTCAGCATCGGGCAATATAGCCGCGCCACAGGGACATTTTTATGAACCAATGGGGATGAATAATGGCTACTAGAAGTGTTGATATAGGGATTAGAGCAGATCCAAGTAATGCGATCGCAGGCTTCGCCCAAGCTGGTGCAGCAGCGGGAGCATTTCAAAACACAGTACAAAGTATTGGAACGAGTGTAACCAATTTAGGTAAGACTGTAGGTGTGTTTACTGCGGTTGCAGCTGCTGGGGTTGTGGCAGCAACCAAGCAAGCCATTGATTTTGAGTCTCAAGTTGGTGATGCAGGACGAGCACTTAACTTTACTTCTAGTGAGCTTGAGGACTTTCGTAAGCTTGCTTTAGAAACAGCACCTCCTCTTGGATTATTACCTAGTACCTTTGCTGAATTTGCTACAGAAGCAGGTAAACTAGGCGTTGCTAAGGAAGATATCAAAGACTTCTCCCTGCTTGTAGCTCAGACTAATGCAGCGACTGATGCGGGTGCGGTGTCCATTGCTCAAAACTTCGCTGCAATCAAAGCAATATTTAATACTAATACTGATGAATTACGTAACTATGCAGCAACCCTCAACGCCCTTGATGACCAGGTAGGGGGCAGTTTTGCTACTATCTCAGACTTTGTATCTAGGGTGGGAGCAACGGGTAAGCTTGTTGGCTTAAATGAAAATCAATTAGCAGCACTGGGCGCGACTTATGCGAAACTGGGAATTGCACCAGAGCGTGCAGCGACCTCTATAAATGCTTTTATTAGCCGATTATCAACAGCAAACAGTTTATCAGATACTGCTAAAAATACCTTGGGTCAGTTGGGCTACACCAGTCAAAATCTGCATGATATCTTGACTCAAGACTTCGGCGCGGGTATGAATGATTTCTTTAACAGAATCAAGAGTCTACCCACTGAACAGCAATTAGTTTACCTCACCAATATATTTGGTAGAGAAAGCGCTGATGAATTAGCGACGCTAGTAGCGGGTTTTGATTCTTACCAGGAAGCTTTGGACATTATCAGCCAAAAGCAAGCCAATTTAAACAAACTAGACGCAGAACAACAGAAACGATTGCAAACGACTAGCGGTCAAATCAATGTCTTTCAAGCCAATGTTCAAAGATTTGGCATTGCGATAGGGTCAGCTATTCTACCACCACTCAATGAAATCCTATCAATGGTAATCCCTGTAGCAGAGAGATTTGCTCAATTTGCAGAGCAAAACCCTAAGCTTATTAGGATAGGAGTAGCTCTTGGTGTGGTGCTTGCGATCGCATCTCCATTACTAATAGTCGCAGGTGGTCTCATAAGCTCACTGTCCGTGCTTGCTTCCGTTGTTGGCTTCTTAGTAAGTCCATTTGCTCTACTCGCAGCCGCACTTGCTGGTGTCTTCTTTTATCTTAATAGGATAGACGCTTTGGATTTGCGGGGTATGTTTTCTGGTATCACGTCTAGGGCTACAGGGTTTATTGATGGCTTAACGCGATCGCCTGCTAGCAGAGGAATTACCGCACCCGTGGGAGCGACGGGAGGAGGAGGAAACACGGTTAATATCAACTTCCAACCCGTGTACAATCTTGGCTCAATCGTTGGACAAGCCGTAGATACAGGACAAAACATTCTTGGATACATTAAACGTAATGACCGTCAAATCACAAATGTAATTCAAGAGGCGGTCAACAGGTTGACACGCAGCATCTTCTAGGTAACACTATGCAGATTGGTAGCTTTGGTACGCTCGTTTTTTATGCCTACGAACTCATGGGACTCTCAAAAGAGTACGACATGGGGTATAAGCAGATACCAAAAATTAGTGGGGCTACTGCAATCCAGAAGTTAGGCGATCGCCCATCTGTTATCCGGCTACAAATTCGCTACAACGATGTCTACAATGCTAATCCTAGAGCAGCTGCAACGAACGTTGTCAACTATGCTAAGACAACCACAACACCTCAAGCACTGATTATTGGGACACAGAACTACGGTAATTTTGTTATTTCAAACATTCGGGTAGCTGAACAGAACTACTTTAGAATACGGGTAGACCTTGACATAGAGTTTCTAGAAGTAGCTTAACTATGGCTCTCAGATTTCCCAGAGTTAAGAACATTACCATTACCAATCCGGGACAAGCGCCTGCGACCGCTACAGTAAGCTTGGGTAGCTATTTAAACAGGATTGTGTACACAGATATTCTAGATGCAGCTGCTAGCACCTTAGAATTGGATTTAGTCGTGGGTTCCTCCATCTCGTCTGATGTCTATACCAAATTGCAATTTCAATTTGGATGGAGTAAAGACGGTAGCACCTTTGACCCAATTGAGCCAATGATTGATACCAATGTCATCACCATTGATAGGGATGTTGACCGCTATGGGGAAGACATGAACTTTATGTCAGGTCTTGCTTACAACTACGGGCTTGATATTGGACAGTACACTGGCGAAGTTGCTGATGATGGGAAGACCAACGCTAACCAAGTCTCATATGGAGGAATTACGGGAGGAGGTGTTAAATCAGTTTCTTATATTATTCAAGATATACGGAATTACTTTAACTTTGGCTTGATAGGGGTAGCAGGCGCTGAGACTGCTGGTACTTCCTCCACAACCTTTGACCCAGCTTATATTAGCGCTTCCACATACTTAGAGATGTTGAAGAAACTGGCAAAGATGTATGGCTATGCTTTCAACATTAAACCTGCGACTAGTGGTAATAATGGGAACTTGTTTTTTAATAAATACTTTGGAACTTTGGATAGTGCTGCTGCGATCGCAACTCTCACACCTGCTTCACTTGTTCAGCAAGGCGAATTCACCAGAAACTACGACGGGGTAAAGCGTACCATCAAGATTAAGTACAAGGTGTTTGTTCCTGGCGGCGGTCCAGTCGGAACTGATAGGACTGACGGCTATCTGATGACAGCTGTTGATCCGCGAATTCCTAGTACTAACCAAGAAGTTGCTGACTTGCAGACAGAAGGGTATCAGGAGGACTTGACGGCGGCGCGATCGCGTCTTGAAGGCGCACTCATTGAACTCAACGGACATTACCACACTGCTCATCTCGTGACTGAGGGTAACTCACAGTTTGTTGCTGGAAATAATATTACTCTCTCTGGCTTTGGCACTCAAAACAGTGGGACTTACCAGATTACTAAAGCAGTCCATACGCTAGATGCAACACAAGGCTGGATTTGTGAGTTGAGTATTAGGAAAATTATCACCGTCAACCCTGCTACTATCTATACTGTTCAAAAACTATAGGGTTGTACAAATTTGAGCGAGTCTTGAGCTACGAGAGAGCGAATGGTCAAAAGTGTATGGTTTGACTATCAATTTTAATGCTAGCGCCTGTTCCCTGAACCAAGTTCGCTACTTTTTCGATAGTATTTATAAAATTCTGGTTGGTTAATGGTTTAGACTTTAAATCGTCTACCACTTCTTTAACCGCTTGAGCAAGCTTTGGATCTGCCTTTACTTCTGCATCTATTTCCTGGATAGCTTGAGCAAGTTCACCGTCATTCTGGATAGCTCGTTTTATCTCAACCTCAACCGTATCTACATTTAACGGAGGATTGGGGGCTTGTTCTATAGCCTTTGCTGTATTTGGAAGTTTGATATGAAGCAGTGATAACAATTTACTAGCTTTTTCACGCACGAGTGGTGATAGTAACTCCCTAATTTTCTCAACAAATTGCTCCCCAACTTTTGTTGCTGCCCCCTCGCCAATTTTCTTTATAAACAAGACACCAATTGCCGTAGCCGTCATTGTCATTGGTTCCATAGAACCTATCCTTATATCAACTTATATCAAAAATCTAACATTTATTTAGCTATTTTACCTTTTACCAATTACACCTTAGTGAAAATTGTTGCTATACTAATGAATTAGTGATACCTTTTTTTGCAAGTATGTAAAAAACTTGTGTTATTTATCACAAATATCAATATTCTAGATTCATTTTTCTCTCTGAGGAGTGCTAAGTTAAATTTTTTATTAAAATTCCAAACTATTTCAATGACTACAGAAAAATTAATTCTTTGCAAGTCATAACCTATTTGCTAACCTAGCTTTTTGTGCGTTATTTTAAAAATTAGTCTTCGATAGAAATTTTGAGGCTTCTTCAATGAAGACAGAAAGGAGATGGCTATGAGTGGAGAGAAGCGTCGCTATGTGAGTGTTGAAGAGCAAGAACTGCGTAAATTACGCGAACAAGACACTAGATTACGTTCTCTACAGCGAGATCTACCTGAGCGTCTTAATGCTATCCGAGAACAAGCAAATCGAGAGTTACAGCAACGTCTTGCACCTCTGGAGCAACGATCACAACAACAGGAGCAGGAAGCCCGGAAACTTAAAAGTAATTTGGCAACTTTAGAATTGCAAACTCATCAACGCTTGCAGCAGCAACGCAAAGAATTCCAAAAAGCAATTCGTGATTCTGAAAGTAAGCAGAAACAAGCACTCGAATTTGAGGTAACACGCTTGGAAGACGCGATGCGCGAGGGTTTCGCTGAGCAGCGCAGCTTATTTCTCCAAATTACAGCAGAACAAAGGCAGGAGTATCTGGCGCTAAATCAACATCTTGACCAGAAGTTTACAGAACTGATAGACGAAGAGCGTCAAGCACGTGAACAATTGCAGCAACAGCTGGAGCAAGAAAAGCAGGATAAGGCGACGCTAGCTCAGAATTATCTGGATGATGTGCAGACGATTTGGGAGCAGATAGACCGGAACTACCAACATCAACGCTTAGCTCCTGGTAAGCTAAATGAGTTCAAACGCGAGATAAATCAGGCTCATGGTAATATTCAGAATGGTGTGCCAGAGGCAGCGATCGCCACTAGCCAACAAACCTACTTTAAACTTGCTGACTTGCGTTTGGAGCTAGAGCTAAAGCAGCAAGAATGGGAGATCCTCTACAATGCCGCTTTGGAAGATTTAAGAAGCCTAATTGCAGAGGTACAAGCTAATCGCGAATATGAAATTGAAATTGGGCAAGCCGATGAATCGCAAAAGTTTCGCCTAGAGGTAGATTATTGGACAAATGGCAGCCTCAAACAATATGAGCAAGAACTTCAGGAAATTGAAACCCGTCTGCAAAAAGGTGAGTCATCTTTAACAATAAAGGAAATCAAGGAAATTGCTGACCAGATAGAAAAAAAGCTACAGCCTCGTTTAGCTGAGATTGTAGAACAGGCGCAGCAAGAGATTTTGAGTTCACAGTTAAGAGCAGAAATTGCCGACAAGGTGGCGGGTGTTTTGAGTCGCATGGGATATGTTTTAATTAATCCTCATGCAGATTCTGTCTACGAAGAGAATGATGAGCGTAAGGCTTATATCTTAAAGTTGAGAGATAACAACCAGGGTGAAGTAGTCACTATCATCAGCCCTGACAAGGAGTTTGGTAAGAATTTGGTTTCTATTAATTCGTTTGGTCAAATCTTACGGGATGAAGCTGCCCAACAAGAGAATGCTGAAGCAATTTTTGACGCTCTCAAATCTCAGGGTATAGAAACCCAAGGAACCACAGAATGCAGAGAGCAACCAAGAAGCGATATCGAAACTTTATTTCAAGATGCCTTGCAACAACAAGTCAGTAGAACTGAACAAGTAAATCAGACTGCACAAGAATTATAAGAGTAGTATAGATTATGACTGTCGAGAGAGTTACGGCAGGATTGAACTTAGCAGCAGGCGATCGCTTCATCATTTTTTATGGCGCAAACACCAGCGACCAATTTTGTACACCAGATTTGCTGCTGCGTGATATTGAATGGGTGTTACATCGATATCTCAAGTCTCAGGGATATCAGCGTATCCTCTTCTTTAATCAGCATCGCAAACTTTATTTTCTAGATGGCGAATCTCGTGATCGCTCTCTACCTCGTCGCGCTTCTACCAAGGTATTACCAGCGACAAGCAATGAAATGATCGTCACACCAGGACCGTTGGGACCGAGAAAAAGACTATTGTCAAATAGATCTGAACCTGTGACTTCTCCTACCCCTACTGTTTCTGCTTCCGCCCCGTCGCTGATGAAGGATATTACGGTAATTCCCCATTTTCATACAGCAATGGAAGACAGGGGGCAACTCTCGGCGATCGTGTTTACTGATGCTGAAGGTCTAGCCTACTTTACTAATCAACAGGAATTATTCGGACGCATTATTGAATGGTCACGTCTGCCACCTAACAATCGTAATCGTTGTATTTTTGTATTTCAGTACGATAATCGCAACGTTCTGGCAGAATTTTGTCGCAATTATCGTTTTACTTACCTTCATAACTTCCTACTGCATCGAGAACAAGTAGGGCAATCATTAAATATTTGCCGTTTAGGTGCGCCCAGAGCCGATGAGATTGAGCATTTAATCCATTATTTTCGTCTCGATCAAAAGAAGTCTAAGCCTGTTGACTGGGGAACGATTCAACGTCTGTCGCAATGGATGTCCGCAGAAAATTACACCTTGAATAACTGGTACGCTCGCTTTGATGAAGCTCAGGAAATTTCTTTAGTAGAAGCGAGAAAACAGAAATGGCTTTCAGGCAATGTCTCTACCGAACCTGCTTTAGAGCGTCTCCAGAGAATGATTGGGTTGCAGTCGGTAAAAGCAGTGGTCAGACAAAAAGCAGACGTGTTGAAAATTGAGAAAATATGTCAGCAGCAAGATCTGGAGACAGAGCCACCTCGTTTGCATCTAGTGTTTAAGGGTAATCCTGGAACAGGTAAAACTACAATTGCTAGACTTATTGGCGAAATTTATCGAGATTTAGGGCTACTACAACAGGGACACGTTGTGGAAGTGGCGCGTCAAGATTTGGTGGCTGGGTACGTAGGGCAAACGGCGATGAAGACAGATAGTGTGATCGACAGTGCTCTAGATGGGGTTCTCTTCATCGACGAAGCTTATAACCTTAACCAAGGAGAAAACGATGATTTTGGTTTAGAAGCCATCAACACGTTACTCAAGCGAATGGAGGATGACAAGAAGCGTTTAGCTGTAATTATTGCAGGTTATCCTGACAATATAAACGAGTTTATCAACTCTAACCCAGGACTAAAGCGACGTTTTCCCATGGAAGTCCTGTTTGAAGACTATCAACCAGAAGAACTGATGGCAATTTTTCGCCAGAAAGTCTCCAAGGTACAAAAAGTCATCGCGCATCAGCTAGAAACAGCACTTATAAATTTATTTACCCGACTCTATGAGGAACGGGATGCCCAGTTTGGCAACGCTGGACTTGTGGAGAACCTGTTTAAAGCAATGTATCCCAGGCGAGCGCAAAGGATTTTACAACAAAATTTAGATGTATTCCGCGAACCCTTTCAATTAGAGGATTTACCACCCGAAGAGCGAGAAATCAGCAAACAAGGAGTCAAAGATAAAGATTATCTTGAACAACTCTTACAAAAGCTGAATAACATGATTGGCTTACAAAATGTGAAGCAAAGAATCTCTGAGCTAGTTTACACCGAAAAAGCCAAGCAACTTCGCAAAGCAGAAGGCATAAGTGCAAGTAATACTGTCGAAACTAGGCACATGCTGTTTCTCGGTAATCCGGGGACAGGTAAAACAACTGTGGCGCTGATAGTTGGCGAAATATTTAAAGCTTTAGGGTTACTAAGAAGAGGACACTTTGTGGAAGCAAAATACGCCGATCTGGTTGCAGAATATGTGGGACAAACCGCACCCAAAACCAGAAAAATGGTTGAATCTGCTTTAGATGGCGTTCTGTTTATCGATGAGGCATATTCCTTAGCTGGATCGGATTTTGGACTGGAAGCGATTGATACTCTAGTACCGATAATGGAAAATCAACGCCATCGTTTAGTGGTGATTCTTGCAGGCTATACTCTAGAAATGGAGAACTTTCTCAACACTAATTATGGGATTGCTTCACGAATTGCGGACAGAATAGAATTTCCTGACTACAACCGTGAAGAACTTTTGCGGATTTTCTTGAGAATTTGCGCTGAAGATCAGAGAAATTGTCCAGAGAACGTAGTGAATAGGTTGAGGGAGACTTTTCATAGAATGTCTAATGCTCGCTCCAGACGCTTTGGCAATGCGCGAGAAGTGCGAAATTTTTACGACAAAATGTCTCGGAAACTAGATATAAGAACAGTACGTGAGAATTTAAGGGGAGAAGCAATGTCCACCTTTGTAATTGATGACATTCCTAGTTTGACCTAAATGTATGAAAAATTGTCCTGTTTGCAATTCTGAATATACAGAAGGTGAGGTAACTTGCCAAATTTGTTGCTGGGATTTAACGCCCTATCCGTTGACATTTGTGGGGCAGCTACCTGATGCCTACATATCTAAAGAAAAGGTAAAGTTAAACTGGGCAAGAGAAATTTGGGTGAAGCACCAACAGTTACCAGCTCTATCAGCCGCAGAAATTACACAATTGCAACAAGAAAAAACAAGGTTAGAGAAAGTTATACACCAGATCCAATCACAATTTGCACAAGAGCGATCACATCTACAATTACAAATAGAATCCCTAAATCACGAGAAAAACGATTTAAGTACAAAGTTTCAACTACTTGAACAGGAGCGATCGCAACTCCAATCGCAAACAGAGACTATCACTAAGGAGAAAACAAAAATTGAGCAAGAGCGATCGCATCTGCAAAATCAGGTTGCACAAGTTACTCAAGAAAACGAGCGTCTACTACAGAAAATTGAAACATACGAGCGAAAGCGATCGCAGCTTCAAGCTACTATAGAATCATCAAAACAACAACAAAAGCATCTTCAAGATTATATCAAAAAATTAGAAACAGAAAAATCAGAATTACAAAATCAGGTGAATAGCGCCCAAATTCAACTTTCTGAAATTAAGCTAAGATTGCTCAACGTTGAACAAGAACGTAATCACCTACAAGAACAGCTACAAAAGGTACAAGCAGAACTAAAGAAAGTTAATGACGAGCTAAAACGCCTCCGTGAAAGAATATCAAGCTCCAGTTCAAATGACAATAATCTGTGGAATTTATAACCCGCAAAATCAAAGAAACTGGTAAAATTATTAGCTTACAATTCCCAGGGATCTTTTGCTTGCAATGAATTTTTAGTATTAGTTTCGTTATCAATCTGTTTGTTTTCCGTAATTTCTTTTTCCTTAAAGCCGAAATTTGGGTTTCTATGTTCGGTTTGCCTTAGCCGAGTTGATTGGTCAGTTCTTCGAGAAAAGTAAGGCTCAATGTTAGCAAGCTCCTGTTTTAAGTCTGCTATATTATTTTGTAAATGTTTGATGCTTCTTGTTATTTCATGCGCTTCAGTTTCTTTACCTTCTGTCATGAGGTCTTTTCTTTTTTTTCTTAGTTTTTTTATTGTATCTTGAATTCTATGTATTATTTCCCTTAATTTTATTTCATATTCATTTCTATCTAAATCTACTATTTGCTCGTAGATTTTCTCAACAGTTTCTTTTCCATACATTAATTCAACTGCCAGTCCCCATGTGTTACGCATGAATAAATCCACTGTGTTTGTTGCCCTTTCTCCAATTTTCTCCTTAAGAAATTTTCGAGTTGGTTTAGAAGCATTAACCATTATATCAAGTTCCCAATTCGGCCATTGATCGGTATCATCTCTCACCTGTTGAGAGTTAATGTCCGATTGGCCAAACTCACCAGATGGATGAACCTGTGTGTTTCCATATTGAGGGGAAGATTGTGTATATGGTGAACGATCAATTTGAGGGTTAAGTTGTTGCGGTGATACACTTTGTACTCTTGTCTCTTCTGTTCGACCTTCTACTTCATTGATTACAGCATTCAGAAAACGAGAATCAATTAAGTCTCGCTTGCTCAAATTTCCCAAAGCAATTGATAAAAACTGATGATTGTTTGCAGCAGTAAACCATATATTGCTAGCATTAGCTATATTCCACAAAATAATTGGCGATACCTCTTGTCCTTGTCTGTTGGGTAATAACTGTTCAATTGAAATTTGCTCTTCTTTTAAGCCTTTATTTGCAAATTTCTCTGGACTAAATTCTATGTCATACTCTGATTTCAGTTCTTGCGGAGCTGTTTGATTCCTACCTAGGTCAGCATAAACTTCTTGCCATTTTTGGGGGACAAACTGCTTATAAGGCTCGACAAATAGTTCCAAATTCATAGCTGGGACAGTAGTAATCATAGGGTCTTGTGAAACATAACCCACAAAAGCATACAATGGTCGCCCAACTTTATCTCTTGTTAAATCCTCTAGAGTATTGTCCGCTTGGGAACCTATTAAATCCCTGACCATACAAGTTACACCAACCACGCAACGTTTTTTACTCCTTATAAATATCCAGCGTGGGTTTTCTGGCAGATTTTCCGCTGCACGAGTTGTCACTTTAATATATTCCCATAACCAATTTTTGAGTTGGTCATCAAAGTTATGAGGAATAACAAGAAAACGGAAATCTACTGCATAGGTTCGCCCATAGATAATGGGTGCCCATTTTGATACAAGCGTTGGTGTATCGAAAATAATATCGGAGGTTTCTTCAGACATCGAGTTGTTGCTCCTTCCCGCCAAGGAATATTTGCGCATTTATTAATTCTTGAGCCAATAAAGCCATTCTTCTCTGAATATCTTGCAGTTGATTTTGATAATTTTCTAGAGACGACTCAGTAGCACGTTCATCATCGCCAGCAAATAATCTTTGAAACCAGCTTCCACTTCTTAGTGTATCTAATCTGATTTTTGTTTCATTAACCCTAGCTTGTTCAGTTATTGCATATTCACGAAGCTTTGCATACAGTGCAAAGACTAAAGGTAAGTGTAAATTTTTAGGATCTATTTTTCCTGTTAAACTATCTGTTCCTAACTCTTTACCTAAACTAACTGGACAGAGCATGACCAGCCAATCTTTACTGGGCAGAAATAATGTGTTAAACATTTTTTTTATGTTGTCAAATAACTTGTCTCTTGATACTCTATCTTTTGCACGTTCGTAGCATTTGTCGTACTTAGTAATGACAATTACAATAGGAAAAGGTCTTTGGCTATCCTTCAGATTTTTTGTCAAATCTGCCAGGAAAAGGTTCATTCTGTTAATTCCTGCCTTTCTGGCTATTGACATCAGTTGCATGTCACTACTTGTTTCTTCTTGTAAATATTCCCCAGAAACACATAAAAATAAACAACTCGATTCTCGGAGACGGTTGATGAGTATTTCAACGTCTTCTTGTGTAGAAGTACTTTGCATAGCTCCACCTCGGTAATCTAACCAATCGAAGCTAATCAGTTGTCTCATGCCATAACTGAAGTCAAAATCGTATTGATATGGCTCGTTGCTTGTTGGTGGAGGCCACCGATCTTCTCCTTCATCATCTACCATTCTCTCCCATAAGCTAGTCAATCTCAAGTCCTCATCCATATCAGTGGTTGTTAAGGTGAACCCCTGTAAACCCAACTGCATGGTTGCGTATAGTCCCAGCATGTAGCAGGTTTTTCCCGCTCCAGAGACACCTAGCATTGTGATCTTAGCTTCGGCTGCCATAAATATCTCCTCTATCGTTATGTTGAATTATTAACTTAAGTTCCTAGTTCTCAAAGAGCACCTTAATTTCAATACAAAATTTATTTGTTTGGTATTTAACAGTACTTTCAAATGGACTTTTTGTATCCCAATCATACCGTTTAAGGACATTAACTAGCAACTTACATTATTAGTGCGGTTATTAATTGAAAATCGAAAAAGGATCTAGATTGCTCACAGAATTATCGATAACCCCACCTTTAATTTCTGAAAGCAGTCTAACATAGTCATTTAAGGCAAGATCAGGTTTAATCAGGGGTAACTTCTGGACATAGTTATATAACGACATTGCTGGTTCGATAATTTCCTCAAATTCCTGCTGCTTCTCCACTGCTTGTTTCTTCTCCTTTGCTGCCATTTCTCGATAAGTTTCTTGGTTACTGATTTTGGAAATAACCCAATCTGCCATTCCTCCAAACCCTCGACTTTGTGTTTCGTAAGATTTGGCACGTTCTTCATGGGATTCAGCCGCTGCATAAGTCGTTGTTGCTTGAAATACAACAGCGGCGTGAAGAATAAATAGCAAAGGCATTGGCACATTATGTAATTGTGTGCCGCAGGCTATGGGAAGCAATGCACCCAATACAAACTCACTGGCATCGATAGCTGTAATCAAACCATTCAGACTTTGCAGCAAGTCCACCTGAAAATCTATCACTAAGTCAGTCTTGGTAAGGACAATGGCCAAAGACATTGGACGATCTAACTCTCGCAATGCTTGACTAGCAAGTGTTGTCATCCTACCGATTTGATTGCTGCGCGTGTCACCTTGGGCGAGAGCATTGCAATCGCAAAACAGCATGATGCCATCTGCTGTTTTCAAGTCTTGAAGCAAAGCTTTTGCTTGCTCACTTTCTTGAGTTTCCCGAATTGCTCCACCCCGGTAGTCAGCCCAAGCAAACTTCAAGATATTCTTTCCTTGGTAGCGCAAATAAAAATTATATTCTTGTCTTTGGTCTGTCAATGCCGGATATTTACCCTGCTGAATTTGCTCAGCCATTTCCATCCATCGTTTGTGGTCTTCTGGCTCAGCTGCCTTTAGTTTAAATCCTTCTATGCTTTGTTGCATACTCCCGTAGAGCGATGCCATATAAGTAGTTTTGCCGACTCCTGTGTGACCGAGCATGATGATTCGCATACTTATCTCCATTCCATAAAATCATCTTCTTCTGCGCTATCCTGCTCGGTTTTATCTCTGAAACCAAGCATTCTATTCTGGTTGGAGGATGAAACGCTTGAGTCACGATCATTTTGATGAAATCTAGGTCTGACAGAGGAATTATTTTTAACCAGAAGATTCACTGCAAAAGCAAGAAGCAGTAGAATCCAAGCAATGACCCCTCCGACAAAAGTATAGACCGCAACTTTAGCAGTTCCCAATTTTAGTATTTTAGCTACTAAAAATCCGCCAATCGCTCCAATTATTCCAGCACTCACTTGTAGCAATATGAAAACTATTTTATGCTTTCCACTACCAGAATTTTGTAGGTTCGGTGTGGGTTCACTTAATTTAGAAGCAGAGTCTGGCAAAGGAACAGGAGTTCTTTCCTGTATCCTAATTATCTTTTCCTTTGCTGTGACATCAGCAGCTGTGGCGTTGAGGAAAACTCCATTAATAGCATTGTTCCGCAATGCCAGACCCAAACACAAGGAAACATTGTTACCTGCGCGAATCTGATCAGCTGCAGCAGTCCATAGATAATGCCTTTCTTCTTCCCGATCACACCATAGGTAAACTGCATCATCTTCTGCTACATTCAAGCTAAATTCTGTTCTATTTAAGTCAGCAGGAATTTCAACAATTGGGAGACAATCTTGGTAGTTTGTAGAAATAGCGACACTACTTCTGCTATCATATGACTTGACTCGCCAATTTGCGAATACGTATTGATGGTAGGGACGGCTAAATAAGCTTAAATTTTGACTAAAATAGTCAGGTATTTTAACTACGTCTTGACCTTCGAGTCTCGTGCAATACCCCACAAAGGTGTAAAGTGGACGCCCTCTTTGGTCTCGTGTTATATCTTCTTCATCGTTGGTATTGACTTGACTACCAAGGTCACGCGCCATGCAGGCTACCCCAACTACACAAAGCTTGTCATTGTTGAAAACTGCCCATCGCGGTTTGCCTGGTAAGTCTTCTGGAAGACGAGTCATCGTTTGGATATGAGCCATCATCCAATCCTGTTCTGCCCTACTAAAGTCATGAGGAAGAGCTAAGAGGCGAAAATCAACTTCATAAGTTCGACCATAGACAATCGCTGCCCAACGAGACATTTGTTTATCTCCTTATTTTATTTTCCATCTAGTCCTGTTACTCGTTAAATGAAAGATACGTCTGCAATGCTTCCACAGGTTCAATCAGAGGTTCTAATTCATTGTACTTTGCGATCGCTTTTTCTAGACTCTCCTGAGACATTTCCCTGTAAGTTGTATTGCCTTGGAAAATATCCCATAATTCCTGTACAAAACCACCAAAACCATAAGTTTGTTTTTCATAATATTCTGCCATCTGCTGATGTTCATTAATTTCTTTTGCAAGATAATTTGCTTGAAGATAGACTCCAATATAGAGTACAAATAGTAGAGGTATTTGAACATTCATCGGTTCTGGACCGCAGGTGATCGGAATCATCATACTTGTGATATGCTCACTGACCTTTATAGCTTTCGCTAATCCCTCAAAGGGTTTGAGATCATCCTCACTTAGTTCATCGACTAAATCTGCTTTAGTTAGAACAATCGCCAGTCCAATCGGACGCTCTATATTTCTCAACGCATTTGTAATCAGTGCAGCCATCCTACCAATTTGATTTCGGCGTGCATCTTTTTGTACAAGAGCCTGACAATCACAAAAAATCAAAACACCATCTGCCTGCTGTAAATCTTTTTGTAACAATCTAGCCTGTTCGCTATCTTGAGTTTCTCGGATAGCTCCCCCCCGATAGTCAGCCCATGTAAAGGGGAAAATATCTTTACCTTGATACTGTAAGTAAAATTGATACTCATGCCTTTGGTCTGTAGGGGCAGGATACTTATTCTGTTTAATCTTTTTAAAAAGTTTTATTAGCCTATTGTGATCATTGAGATGAGTTGCCCGCAAACTGAATCCTTCAATGCCTTTTTGTAAAGTGCCGTACATAGATGCCATGAACGTTGTTTTGCCAACCCCTTCATGACCAATCTCCACAATTCTCATATTTTTAGGCTGTAAGTTTGCTTTTAAGTAAGTAGGCATGATTAAACAAAACTATATTAATTTATGTAAAGCGCCATCAATGCTTTAAAAATAGGCTTTTAAACAATTTACATTTCTTAATATAGTTGTGTTTTTTAGCGCCCATCTACTTAGTAAGTAGGTGTAAGTGAAATCAACTTATGCACTTAATAAGATGGAACGTCGATTGTAGATAGCTGAAACATTTCGCAGCCGCAGTGCTTTTGAGCCGCAGATACAGACAATGCTTCCTTTACGTACGCGCACGTTATGCCTAATCCGGTCTTTTTGTACAGTGTGTAAGTCCTAAAATTGAGTTAAGATAAGAATAAAAAATCTCCTGATTTCTTACTCACTATTATCATGGCAATATTCAAATACGATGGCTAGACCTTATTTATAAAGTAAATCTTAAATTTTTAAGGCGGGTTATGCCATCGCTAGTGCGTTAGCGACAGAGGAGCACACACAGAAAGCAGCTTAATGTTTACTTTTATAAATTAACTTTTATGTCCTCACATAAAGTTGGATTTGACTTTGGTACAGCTAACTCAGTAGTTTCGTACCTTGAGAACGGTAAGTTACATACCTTTGAGTACGAGTCTCAAAATAGACAAAAACACATCCCATCCTTGATTGTATATGATGGTGATGGCATAGTAATTGGTGATGCAGCTCGTAGTAAAATAATACAAAACTCGAATATAAAGGGCTATGGGCGCTTTCAGAAGCAACTACTTTTTCATGCCTTAGAGTATTTGAATCGTGATAGAGATCAGCGCCATCGTGCCAGTGTCACAGCAGATTTTTTACGTGAGTTATTGTTTTCCAAAGTAGTTAAGAGTTCTAGTTTTACTCAGCAAAAAGGTAATATTGAAAGCTTAGTTATATCTATACCAGAAAGTTATTACAGAGATATTGCCAGTCAAGAAAGAGTATGCTTAGACCATCTGATTGTGAATGAGCTGGGCATAGAAGAAAAGAATTTTCAATTCATTAGCGAGTCTATTGCTGCTACTGCATACTGGATTTGGGAAAAGCAACGCCAAAACCTAGAAACGCATGGCAACCTATTGATTTGCAACATGGGGAGTAATAGTTTTAATCTGAGTTTGTGTTCCATCAGTACAACAAACAAAGTTAAGGTTCTCTATTCAGACTCACAGGAAGATGCGGGTTTTGCCTTTGATCGTCGATGTGTGCAATTTGCATATACTCAAAAACATGGATATCCTTTAGCTAAGGAAAACCCTGAATTCATTCGTTTGCTGAAAGATTTTGGACTAAAAAAAATTGGCTTTCATCAAGAAAGTACTAGCAAACTGATTACATATTTGAAAATGCCAGAGGCAATGGCAGAATACAACCTCTATTGCTTTGGTGGTGGTTATGCAGTCAAATGCCGACACATCAGTGAAGCATTTGCACCTATCAGAAAAGGAATTCAGGAGATTATCCAACGTTTGCACATCTGGATGCAATCCCATCAACAATCGTTTGATTTTCTGTTTATAATAGGCGGTTTCTACCAATTTATCCTGACTCAAAATGCTATCCTGCAAGCTCTTGACATTCAAAAAAACGATCCACGTTTTGATCCTAGCTTCAACAATGCTTACAGTTCTTTTGCAATCTCTCACGGTGCGTGCATAATAGCTAACAGCTTAATTGACCCAGTTGAAAGATGTGCATATACACTTGGTATTGTCGGGGAAAGTTTGAATGCTAATGCTGAAAGAGAACAACAGTTGATTCCGATTATACGAAGTGGCACAAATTTAGATGACTTACTAAACCCCAAATTTATTGAGAAGCCTTTACTAACAGCATTTACAGGACATTTATCAACTATAACTGTATGGGTAGATGTCCACTTACAAAAATGTATTTTCAAGGAAATGAAGCTAAATGGTATCCAATTACCAAACTATTCTTGCGAAAATCACTGGCGAGTAGGAATGCGAGTCAGCCATTCAAATATATTGTATTTAGTGATTGAAGAGTGTAAAGATAAGCAAAGCTTAGAATACGAGTTGGGAATTCTTGCAGATATTATTGTACCACAATAAAAGTAAAGCTTTGTTTATTGTCAAATGAAGATACAAGCAATTAAGGAAGCTAAATTATGTCCAGCAATGAAAATTTTACTAGCTCTGCACAAAAAGCAGGCTTCGTGAGTCAGGGGGGTACGACAAATATTGGTAGTCAGACCTATTTTTTTGGGCAATCTGCTACAACTTCACAGCCTACGGATTTTCCCATTAACGTTCCCCTCAGTAACGCTACAAAGTTTATCGGTCGTGAGGATGAACTTAAATTTATTCATGAGCAACTCATGCAGTTTGATGTTCCAATTGCCCTCTATGGTAATGGTGGTGTTGGCAAAACAGAGCTAGTTATTCAATATGCATTAACATACAAAAGAAGCTATGAAGGTGGTATTTGCTGGCTCTTTGCTAGAGACACAGATATAGCAAAAAGTATTTTGTCCTTTGCTCATTCGTTTCTTGGTATAATCCCTCCACAAGACTTAAATATCCAAAATCAGTTGGAATTTTGTTGGTCACGTTGGCGTGAAGGAGAAGTTTTAATTGTTTGCGATGACGTAAACAATTTTGACAAAATCTGGGAATACTTACCTTCAAAATCCCGTTTTAAGGTATTGATTACAACACGCTTAACCTATGCTCCGCCTGGTACTGGTATTAAATGTTCAGAGATTCCTGTTTTGAATGAGCCTTTTGCTTTGGATCTGCTGAGATCAAGTCTTAGAGACGGCGATAACCGCATTAATGAAGAAATTGATTATGCACGGGAACTTTGTCAATGGCTCGATTATTTACCCCTAGGTTTGGAGTTGGTAGGTCGTTATTTAGCTCGGAAACAGGATTTATCTTTGTCAGCAATGCTTGAACGATTGAAAGAAGAAAAGCTTGCTCAAAAAGCTATTAGTCCTATTAGTACTGCTTTTGATCTGAGTTGGAACGACTTGAGCGATGATGCAAAGCATCTCAGTTATTTCCTGAGTTTATTTGCTCTTGCCCCTATTCCTTGGTTGATAGTTGAACATTTACAGTTCGATCAAAAACCTGACAATATAGAAGAACTGAGAGATGACTGGCTGCTCAAATTTAGTCTCCTGCAACGTCAAGAAACTGGCTTATATAAATTTCACCATCTTGTCCGTGAATTCATACAACACAAGCTTGATGAACTTGATAGTGCAAATGCTATAAAAGAAAGCTTCTACCATGAGATGGTGAATTTAGTAGCTCTACTGCTTAATGAAGAAGTTCCTGATGCAATAGAAACTACTCCAATTATCCTAATTGTGGCACACATTGAAGAAATAGCAAAAACCTTCTCTCATCTAATGGACTATGGGGAACTGTTCGTATCTTATAGGTGGCTGCTGGGTATTTATATTTATTTAGGAATTTATATTCAAGCCGTAGGATGGGGTGAAAAATATAAATTAGAAATAGAATCTCGTTTTAGCAAAGAAGACGAGCGCTATTTTGTTATTCAATATCTACTAACTCAGGTATATTCACGACAGGGAAACTTCAACAAAGCGGAAAAATACCTGATAGAACTACTGCAACACATAAAAAATGCCTTTAACGAAGAAGATACCAAAGCTGTTTTTAAAGCTCTAGTATTGAGTGATTTAGGAAGGCTATTAGCTACTCAAGGTCATTTTGAAAGCGCAGAGAATAATTGCAGAGAAGCCTTGATAATTATGGAGGGAATAGTTGCTAAACAAGACCGTAACCTCACTCCCAATTTGAAACTCGATCTGATTCCAAGTTTAAGTGCTTTAGCTGATGTCTGTCGAATTCGAGGACAATATAAGGAGGCTGAGAAACTTTATCAAAGACTATTTGAATTAGGAGATGTTGAATCTGATGAATCTGAAGAAATTGAAGAATACTTACAGAAAAATCCTGTGATTATTGTTGATGTTTTTATCAAGTTTTCTACTCTTTATCTGGAAGAAGGTTTAACTGATGCTGCTGAAACTTTTTGTGAAAATGCTAAAAACATTGTAGAGAATGTTTTTGGAAATGACCATCCCATATATGCCATATGTTTGAGTAATTTAGCAGAAGTATATCTTATTCAAGGGCGACATCAAAAAGCCGAAGAATTTTGCCTAAAAGCTATTGATATTAACAAATCTAAAGATAATACTGGACATCCTACTCATGCTATCAACCTCATGAATCTTGGTTCAATTTACACTGCACAAGATCGTCATGAAGATGCAGAAATATTTTATAGAGAAGCATTAGAAATCCAAGAACGGATTTATGGACAAGAACATACAGATGTTGCAGAATCTTTATTGCGTTTGGCGGTAAATTATCTGGAACAAGGATTTACTGATAAAGCCAAGTCAAACCTGACGAAAGCACAAAAAATGTACAAATCTGTACTTGGTATAAATCACCCGAGGTATGGTGAATTGCTGTGTGTCCTTGCCAATGTTAGTTATTTTCAAAAAAATTACAAAAACACTGAGAATCTATACAGAGAAGCTATTAATGTGTTTACACAAACCCTAGGAGATAACCATCCCAAATTAGGTGAAAAATTGTCTGTTTTCGCTGGTTTTTTAGTTAGCCAAAATCGTCAAGCAGATGCAGAACCTTTATATCAAAGGTCATTAGCAGTGGCAAAGCAGGTATTTGGGGAAGATAACCCAAATGTTTGTGAATATATGCTGCAGATTGCAGAGTTAAACCGTTCTCTTGGTCGCGAAGATGAGGCGGAAAACATGTATGCTCAGGCAATTGGTATATATGATCAAGACAAGTCAATTAATCCTGATTTTTCAGAGGGATTGATGAGACTGATAGAGGTTTATGAGTTTCAACGTCGTGATGATGAGGTAGTTGCTTTATACAAAAGGTTATTGGAAGTAAGCCGACGACTACTTGGTAAAGAACATCCAAATATCGTTAATATTCTGAATAAATTAGCAAAATATCTAACAGAACAAAAGTTTTATCAAGAAGCTGCTGGGTTCTATGAAGAAGCATTAAATATTAGAAAGATTATTTTTAACGAAAAACACCCCAGCATTGCTAATAATATGGTTAATCTTGCTTATGTTTATCAATCACTAGCAAGGTTTAACGAAGCAGAAGAATTATATCGTCAGGCTCTAGAAATTAATACTAGTGCATATGGTGAATCACATCAAAAAGTTGTTGTGATTCAGAAAGCTTTAGTTCAATTAGATAATCATACAAAACTTAGTAAATCTAATAAAAAAGAACTTAATTCTCAAAATTATGAATCTAGTATGTACAGTGCTAGTAAATCAGAAGTATTACCAAGAGAACAGCCAGCTAATAATGAAACAGCAGTTCAGAGTCAAGAAATTAAAGAACAATCCACCGATGTAGAAAGCAAACTCTCAGAGAGGGAAAATTTACAACAGCAAAAAGCTAAACTGGAAAATGATCTGAAAAATTTGACACAGCAAAATAATCAACTTGAAGATAATCTGAAAAAATTGCAAGAGCAACAAAAGCTGTTTGAGGCGCAGATTGAGAATTATCAGCAAAAAAATTTGGTAGATCAATCAACTATAAAGACTGTTGCACAAGAATTAATTAGATTAACTCGGGAAGAAGATGCAAAACTATCTGAACCTTTAGCAGTTGTTCTTAATGATTTAGCACAGCAAAGACAAAATTATCAGCAAAAATGGGATAAACTACAAACAGTAATTCAACAATTCAACAAATACGCAGAAGAAACAGATGAAATTAGTTTTCATCTCAATGTTCACTATCAAGCTGATTGTGTTCTGACTCAAAATCTTCTACCCCTTAACAGGAATAAAGTAGATAGAATTATACAAACAGTTCGTCAATTATTAGCTGAACTGGACAAAGAACTCTCTGATGCTCGGATTCAACACGAGACAGCGCAGAAAAAATCTATTGTTACCTTTTAAATATGTCTCTCCTAAATATTGCAGAAATTTGTCCTGCTACACACACTCTCGGTCCTGGACAACGTTTTGCGATCTGGGTTCAAGGTTGCTGTTTTCGTTGCCAAAACTGCATTTCTCCAGATTGGATACCCATGATGAAAGCAACTTTAATCGAGCCGAAACTTTTAGCAGATATGGTGCTTTCTACCCCCGATACAGAGGGTATAACAGTTTCAGGAGGTGAACCAATGCTTCAAGCAAAGGCTCTCTTTGAGCTATTCACTCTCCTAAAACAAGAACGAGATATATCCATCATTTGTTTTACGGGTTTTACCTTAGAGCAACTTCGGTCAAAATGCGATTCCAATATCAATAAAGTTCTAAATATCATCGATGTCCTTATTGATGGGCAATATATACAAAAGCTTAACGACAACAAGGGTTGGCGTGGCTCCTCCAACCAAGTAATTCATTTTCTGTCTTCTAGATATTTGCCGCAAGCCAATTTATTTCTTGAGCGTGAACGTAATGTAGAGATTCATTTACGCAATGACGCGGCTTTAATGGTTGGTATACCCCCGCATAATTTTCAAAGAGCCTTCGAGCAAACAATTGAAAATCTAAGTGGTCATCATGAACTGCGTACACCAGAGTGAATGAAAGCGTGATGTTCTTCACACCACAGTACTCGAATATCATGCCAGCCAGCAATTCAAGGTGGTCGATGTCGTATACTTATATAGTCGTCTTTTTCTCTTCTAAATCATAGATAATAGTGTGGCACTTATTGAGGTGTCTCATGGGTAGTGTAAATTTGCGCTAGCGAGAAATCTTTGAGATGCACTACACTCAGTTTCCATTCTTGGGAACAATGCTTACTTTACATGACTTTAAGGCTTAACTGAACTGTATTGTTCTATACCCCCGTTTGGGGAATCATTGCTATCAATGGTGATATCAATTTATGTCGGTTTGCAGCCCTTATGAAAATTAACGTCTCCACAATAAATGCTTTTATCTGGGTGCTTAATCGGTTTGGACTACCTGACCGACTGTCGCTTCTGGAACCTTCTGGCTCCTCATTTGATGGGGTGGAAGAGTCCATCAGAAGCAAACCGCCACCCTACTGAACCTGGGTCGCGGGATCTACACCAGCTTTCAAAATCTTTTGGGCTATTAGAATTTCGCTCTTGCTCCAAAGTAGTCACATTAACTCCCAATCTTTTCGCCAGATTTTCCTGCGTATAGGCTTGAAGTTCTAGCTGTGGCGGGTGATATTGGTAAGATTGTTTTCTATAGTTTGTATATGATCGCTGTCCAAGTAAGGAGATTGCCCTTTCTATTTGTGCTAACCTTTGGGCGATTGCTTCGTATTGTTGCTCCAATAGTAAAAGTCGCTGTTTTAAGCCATCTTCTACACCCTCTTCTACACTATCTTCTACACTATCTTCTATACGAGCGACTCTTGTAAATTGGGTTTCAAGTTGGTGTAGACGAGTTTCTACGCTGTTTACTGTACCAGGAACTTGCCCCAGGACGTGATGCAAGCCGAGTATTACTAAATCGGTGGCGGTGGTGTTGCGTTCTCGTGCGGCGGCGCGGAGTGCTTTAGTCAGGGTTTTAGGCAGTTTGAAATTAATTGATTCGCGTTCTGGGTTGGTCATATCTACACCGCGTATATACCAAGCGTATAGATAGTTTACCGTATGGTGCTACCGTCGTGTTGTCGGTTCACGCGGTGTCGGTTCGCGGACAAAGTGAAAATTGTCGCAGACTAGATGATGGGGAAAGAGCTTTAACCACTACTTGACAGAGTGTCAACTAAACCGACAGATAAAGAGCCGTACTGCTATCAGGACGTACGCTCAAGTACCTACTTGTAGTGGAGACATTATCATGTCCCAATGTTTGTTGCAGTAATTTGATATCAGCACCCGCCTCTAAGCTATGAGAAGCATGAGCGTGTCTTAACCAGTGTGGACTGACCTTTTTCTTGATTCCAGCCCTTTGTGTTGCAGCTTCAACTATCCGATAAACCTGAGTTCTATCTAGATGACCACCTGCCTTGACCTTTCCCTTTCCTCCACCGCGACTTGCAAAAACTGGGGAATTTTCATCAGCATCACCGACAAATTCCATTAATTCTACCCATACATCCTTTGGTAGCAATATCGACCGAGTTTTATCACCTTTCCCTAGTACAGTTACCTGTCCGGTGTCTCCTCGTGCTGTTAAATTCTTACTCGCCAGTCCAGTCAATTCCGATACCCGCAAACCAGCAATATACAACAGTTTTAAAATCAGTAAATCCCGTTGCTTCTCTTTTTTATATCGGTATTTGCTTTCCTCGGTAGCCCAGAGGATTTTTTGAACTTCTTTTGGAGTTAAAATCCGCTCATTTAGCCTATCAGCCGTCTTTTTCAGCTTCATAGCACTGCCCACATTGAATGGTATAAATCCCACTGTATGAGCGAAACTGATGAGTGACTTAATCGCATAAAAACAAGTTTTCTGGGTATTTGGTGCTAGTCCCAGGTTTGCCAAGTGGGCAGAGTAATCATACATATCCTCCAACGTTACCTCTCGCAATGGCTTAGCTAAAAAAGCTAGAAAGTTGGTGCAATACCATTGATAAGCCGCGACTGTCTTTGGAGATTTCCCATGTAGCCACATTTCAACCAGTTTCATCTGAGCATCAGCAGGGGCAAGTTTAGCAAGCTGGCGACGTTCTTTGGTGTGGACTAAGGCGAGAGGAGTCATGGGTATTTATTCTCTTTGATAGAATTGAGTACAACAAAAGTAGTGTTTAGTTGTACTCAATTTAGCATAACGTTGAACCCATGAACTGCAAAATGCTAGTTATTTAGAATATGGCAGTTGCTAATATGTCTAACCCAGAACCTCTCTTACCGTAGCCTCAGAGACTTGAGTGACAGCGCGTTCATTAATTAGCTGTTTCTGACCACATGCATTAAGCACCGTGTAGAGGTGGTGTGTTTTGTTGTGGTTCAGTACTAAATAGACATTGTTCATTCCATCAGCTACATACTTTTTAGCGGGGATTGATGGAGGAACAAACTGCATCATGTTGATGCTGGTTGCGTGTTGCAGGACTGTCATCCAGCCTGCTTTGGAGTTAAGGCGCAGGTTTCCTAATCCTTGAGCAACTGCCCAGGCTTTAACACTCTTGGCTGTTTTGGTGGCGAGCGCCGATCCTAACACCGCATAAACCTGATTTTTGAGTTCTGTAATCGTTCTTCCTGTGGTAGTCATCTGTTTGTCTCCTTTGTTTTTCTCTATAGCTCTATAGTACAATTAATCTTCTAAATATGGGTTTAAATTGTGGCAGTTGTTGAGGTGTCTATTGGGTAGTACAAATTTGTACTACCCATGACGGGGAGCGCTCCCCGTCTTCCTCTAAGCTTTTCTTGCTTTCAATGCTTGGATGCGTTAGCCTTTGGCGGCTCCCTTTGGAGCATCGCTCATTCTCAATGAGCGTTGATGTCTTGCGTGTCTTACTTCTCCGTAGAATTCTAGGTCAGTGACGATTCTTTGGGTTTTAATTTCTGGCTTGCAAACACCTGTGCAAATATCTCTGAGTATTTGTACTAATTCTTCTTGGGTGTAATCGTCTTCACAGAATTTGTAGGGGTTGTAGGTGTAAATGTAAGTTGCGGTTGCGGTGCTCATCTCTTTGTCTCCTTTGTTTTTCTCTATATCTCTATAGTAGAGTTTTAGTTTTTAAACATGGGGATAAAAGATGACAGTTATTGAGGTGTCTATAGGGTAGTGCAAATTTGCACTACCCTTGATAACTAAGCCGCCTCTTTCTTGATGTTCCGATGTTGGAGGACGTAGGCTCCAAGCCTAGCCTTCATCTCTTTCACGATCCCATCAGTCGATAGCCCATACGCTTGCAGGTACTTGATCAGGTCAGGTTTCTTAAGATTGGGAATCGCTGAGACAGTAGGTAACTCTAAGACGACAGATCTTTCAACCTTCCTTTGCTCAGAGACGGGTACGGCTTCTTGCTCAACAACAGCTGTGACGGTTAACACGGGTTCAGGATCTTGCTCTTCTTTAGACTCAGTGTCTAGACCATCAGGAGAAGTAGGAGGTGTGGGATCATCTTCGGGATCAGTTGGGTCTTCATCTTCAGCGATGCTCCCTTGGGAGCCGCCAGAGGCTAACGCAGCTGTCAGTAGAAGCGGATCTGAAGCGTTTTCATCAACAATTGCAACCAAGGCGTTCTTGAATTCCTCAACACCCTCAACGCCATAGGCAGCAAGGACAGCGCGAAAAGCCTTTGAAGCTGTTTCTAACGCAGACTCAGCAGCACCCTTGGCGGTCAATTCTAACTGCTGCTGTTGCTGAAGCGCTGTTAACTGCTGCCGTGCCTCTTCTAACTGGCGTTGTAACTCTTGAATCAGGAACTCAGTTGCTTGGATGTTTGCAGATGTATTGTTGGTGAATGAAGCGAAAAGCATTGTTGATTCTCCGTTGTTTATTTTTAGTGGTGGAAGTTTGGGCGGTGGTCGTTTCTCTCTCGCCCCCATATTTAAAAGGCATACCCATGTTTATCATCGTTGGGGTTATAGTGTGGCAGTTTGTCTATTGTCCACTCTATATCAGTATATTTGTACTATTTAGGAAACCAAAGCCACTCAAGGCGATGGAGTGCAGGCTCCTGGAGCATCGCTCTTGGAACTAATAACGCACACTCCGTGCATAACTAGGGAAATTAGCAGCTAACAATTGAGTGTAGAACTTTGGAGCTACACAAAGACCGAGTGCCGCGCCTGCGATCGCGCTTTGGTCTTCCGGTAAGTAATACCAATCCTCAAAACCTGCAATCAGCTTTGCTTGGCTCATAGGCAAATAGAATGCTTGCCCGTCTTTCCAGACGTTTAAACACATCTTTCTACCTCCTGGCATCTGTCCTTTTGTCTTTCCATCGTTCCACATGGATTTGGTCAGAGTCCAGAAAGGCTCAGACTCTTGCCTAATATGAAAAGTGCGCTTACTACCTGCCTGCTTCCGATTACTGCCTATGGTGTAACGCTCAATGGCGA
Source organism: Brasilonema angustatum (assembly GCF_059505445.1). NCBI lineage: Bacteria > Bacillati > Cyanobacteriota > Cyanophyceae > Nostocales > Scytonemataceae > Brasilonema > Brasilonema angustatum. The sequence continues at coordinate 40,545 of NZ_JCACKO010000012.1, forward strand.
TCGCCTTGACACTGTTGTACTGCAAATAGTCATCCAATGCAGCCTGCTGATTCTCCGTTAGCTCGCAAGGAATCAACTGATCCCAGTCGATGACATCACCCCAACCTTTGCGCGATCGCTTAGGAGGAAACAGCATTGCTCTATCAAGACTTCCTAGTAAGAATAAGCGTTTACGGTTTTGGGCGACTCCATAATCCACCATATCAACATTCTTGTAATGAAACTTATACCCGCAGTCTGTAAGACTATTCAGAATCATTTTAAAGGCGGCTGATTTGTCATAAGCACAGACGTTTTCTAAGGTGAAATACCTCGGTTTAAGCAGGCGTAACGCTTCGCAAACAGCCCAGGCGCTAGAGATGTCGCTATACTCTTCCTCTCTTTCTGTTTTGGCGGTGCTGAAGTTACTGCACACTGGGGAGGCATGAAGTAGAAAGAGATTGCGCGGGAATCTAGGGAATTCAGCAACAGCGCACTCTTGGACGGTTCTAAGCATCATCTCTGAACCATAAGTACAAAAGTTGATTTTGTGTAGCTTAAAAAACTCTTGGCTTAACCCTGGCTCCTTGGGGTTCATTTCAACCCCAAGAACAGGTCTAAAACCTGCACTGGCAGCGCCAGAATCAGCACCGCCTGCACCTGTAAACAAACTAACAAAAATAGGAGCATGAGGGGGCAAGATAGGACGCTGGGAAGGGTAGTGCATATTTGGACAACCTATAAAATAACAATTAACTAGCTAGCTAGAAGTTCTGATCAAAGAAGGTGACATCCCTCCGGTTTTCCTTAAACAGGCACTTTTACCCCACAGACTTCCTCATACCAGGAAATAGCGCCCTCAAAGCGAGCGCGCCCAGAAGCCTCATAAAAGTTAAGCCTACCCAAAAAGCTATTAACAACTTCTTGGACACCACACTGAGCAAAGTTGTCTGGGTAACGGTTTCTGTAAGCATCCACTGCAATATCTTTTATCAACTCATCAAAGTTGTCTGGTGACAGCATTCCCGGTTCTTGTACACCCCATTTACCACACTGGGCAATGATCCATGAAGCTTGATGTTTTGTAATTGCTCGTATTCTTTTACACAGTGTATTGTGTTTGGGATAGAGGGATTGAGACGTAGCTTGGGACTTTGTTTCTTGGATGACTATAGGCTTTTGCTCGTAGTCATTGTACTGAGTATTGTACTTCTGCGCGTTCTCAGGGATGAGCAAAGCTACTATCTTGGCATAGTCGCTGTGCTCATCATCGTTTGGGACATAAGTAATATCTTTTCTTGAGGTGTAGCCATACTTAGCAATTAGATTCTTGATCCCCGTTTCTGTAAAGCCTGCCTTATGAGCAATTGTGTTGAGTCTTGTGACTTGCTTGTCCGTTATTTTTGTCCCAGAGGGTTTCCCATTCGACTCTAGATCTCCACTCAAGGCTTCCAATAAGTTGGTTTTTTCAACGAGTCTAGAGTTCTTTAAGTCAATCTCTATCCTTGGTTCAGTATCTTCCTTCCATTGATTGTCATGGTAGAACTTATAGGCGCGGTTATCCCCTTTTTTGGACATGTACTGGACAAACTTTTTGCGAGCGCTCGTCTGTTCGTCCAGATAAGCACCTATCCCAAATTGCTCAGCCGCATCCTTAAAAGCAGCGCGAAAAGCATTGACAACCGGAGAACCTATAATTTTTCTTTTCCCCTCATCATTCAACTCTGGAAATGTCAAATTATCCGCTACCCCAGTCTTGGTGACTCCACAGATAGTCAGTTCCAAGTACACCACAGTGTAGTCCCCACTGATAACCGTATCCCTGACTCTACTCTCCCAATATCCCGCACAAACATCATTGAGCCGTTGTGTAATCAATTGATGAGGGATATAAAACCATTTCGTGGTAGTTCCTGGCAACTTTCTCTCTTTGTGTGCTTCTGCTGGGAACCATCCGGTTAACTCATCTAATATTTCTTCTAGTTTCATGAGCTTTTGCCTGTCTCCTTTGTTTTTCTCTATACTTTTATAGTAAATTTTTTCTTTAAAATATGGGGATATCTTGTGACAGATATTTTATAGGCATAATGGGGTGTGCAAATTTGTGCAACCCATAGTTTTATTTTTATGCTAAGACAATAAAGACACCGCGCTTATGTCCAGAGGGCACGCTCTTGCAACGTGGTTTTTTATGTACCTTCTCAAAGTTCCCTTGCTGGAGTACTAGTGGCGACAGAGGGATGAGCTTCTCACAACAGGCGTTGCCTTAGTTCCAAAGCTTTAATTAATTGTCTGTGATTGCAATTTTTAAATAGCTACTTAGCATAAGCAAATTGTTTTTGCAAGTGCCGGAGCATTCTTTTCCTCCAAGGCTTGCACAAGTTTTTTCGTACTTTCTGGTAATGGATTTGTAGGGTTGCTATTCATCGTTTTAAGATTTGCTCAAACCTTTTTCAAATCTTATCATGGTGGTATATTCCCTTATTATTAACTCATTTCCATATGGTCAAACAAGTAGCCGTACGCATTGTTAGCTTAGAGGAGTTTTTGACAATGCCTGCACAACAACTATCAAAAATGACTGGAGTTCCAGGTGCTCGGTGGTCCGAGTGGCAACGTGGGCGTGGTTTGAGCGAGCGCAACCTTGTAAGTGTTTCTTCTACTCTTGGGATAAGTCCAGGCACTCTACTAGATTGGATTATTCTCAGAAGGCAGTCTTACCCGCAAAACTGGGAAGACACCAGAGCTAAGTACTAGGGCAAAAACAAGATGAGCACTTTAAACGGCTGTGCAAATTTGAACAACCCTTATAACAAGTTTCAATACTTTGTCAAAGAGGTTCTGCACTTACCATCTCTTTGTAACCAAGCAAGGGCGATCGCCCTTGCTGAAAAGTTTAAGGGTAGAGGTGCTGTCTTGTGTGATTTAACATCTTCTCTAGCTAGTTGGGAAAACGGTACTATAGAAGACTTGCAGCCAGTACCAGTCAGCTATGTGCTTTTGGAAAGTTCTCATGAGTGGTTGTCAGAAAGGACAGAGGAAATATTGACTTTGTTGGAAACGTATGACTTTGAGTTAACCTATGTATTGATAATGACAGCGAGAATGGGTGACGGTTTAAGGAGCATCGCCTTCCAAGTTTTTCTCTTAGACCCTCCTACTTTTTAATATGGGGAAGTTATAATAAAGAAAATATCAATAATGAAGATTACTAACAGACTAACACCATATTTAGCCAATATTATGAGAAAAAATGGTTAGGACATATCAAGGAAGAGAACACGCAGAACCTATCTGCGATCGCCCGTGGGTAGTATCAAAGGGAAAATCAGAAAGTGGGGTACAGCGATGGGTCTGTAGGAATTGTAAGTTATCTTGGACGGGTAATCCTGTTGGGCGTCCTGAAAGAAGAGATATCACTTGTCCCAACTGCTTGCAAGGTAGTGTTAAGAAAAATGGGATAACCACAAAAGGTGGTAAGCCTCATCAAAAGTGGATATGTAAAGAGTGTGGGCAGAACTTTTCTTTTCCGATTCGGGAGGTTGCACAATAAAAGTTTTTATAAAATTATCGATTTCTTCTGACTCTAGCAAAACTTCCAGAAGCTTTAGAGCTTGCGGATACCGAGATAGTTTCAAGCCAGCAGATTGGCGGAGACATTTATAATACAGACAACCAAGAACGCCCAGGTTAACCCATGCCAAAACATCGGGACACAAGGAAGCAGATATTCTGAGGAAGGCGCTTAAAACAACCTAGAACATGAAAGAGCAGAACAAGTTTGCTGCTTATGTTATGGGTTTTTGACACATTAGTTAGATAGCAGAAAACAACTTACCTTCAGTATAAAAACAAGCTTTTATAGTACTGGTGTACTATAAAAAAATGATTAAGAAGGGTTGCGCAAGATTGTGTAACCCCTTACTTACTTGCTACACTCAAGGGTTACGTTTTGGAAGTTCAATACAGTGGTCAATTATACATCTTAGTGCTTGATAGGTGGGTGAATTATGCCACAAAATGTATTGCACTGTCACACTCCATTCCTTAAAATAGTGACAGGAGGTGATAAAATATGCCAAACAAAAACCCAGAAACAGATCACTTACCAAAAAATTACAGCATTTGGCGAGATGCCGAAGGTAAGAAGGTTGACACGAAGACAATGCGTTTTCCTGCTTATCTTGAAGAGAAACTACGAGCGATCGCCCTTAAGTTACACGCTCAGGAAATCGCTAAGCAAAAGGCGGAACAAGCCAAGTAGCTCTTTAAAATTTAAACCCCTCAGCAGGTCCGAACTGCCAAAGGGTGTTCCCCTTCGTGCGAGTAAAAGCTCAATCGTTGTTCTTTAACAAAAAAGAGACTTTCGTTCAACGTTCAACAAAAAGGAGACTTTCATGTCTAATTATAACTCTGTTCCTGGGGGACAGGGAATAGTCATTTGTACTAGTGAAGAAAGACAAAAGCAAGTAAAAGCGTACGGTGTAAACCCTAATTTCTTCCCAAAAACTTTAATTGCCAGATTGGCTGTTGTATGCTGCGAGAACAGCGATGCTGAATTGGTGAGTATAGCACAAACAGACGATGCTGATTTAGGCTCAGTTGCTTTCTTTGTTTCAGAATTCAACAAAGGAAGCGTTAGCGTAGCTCCTCCAAAGGAGGCTCGCAATGACTAACGACAAAATCGAAGATCGCAGTCATCACCCCTTTGTCATTATTGACCTACGAATCTTAGAAATACCTTTGACAACGGAAGCCTTTAGAATTTACGCAGAATTAAAGAAATACGCTAATTCCGAGGGGAAATGTTTCCCATCCTACACAAAGCTGGCTAAAGCGTTCAAAGGCTCATTTCCAGAAGGACACGAATCAACTTTAAAGAAAAAGGCGATCGCATCAGTTCAAGAATTAATTGAGTATGGCTTACTTACAAAAGAAGAAAGACCATACGCGGATACAGCAGCAAAAGTCTCTAATTTGTACGTTTTAACACCTCCATCTAGCTGGAGGGAAAAAACAGAGGAAATATCTGGTTTATCTCACAAAAAACGCCCAAACCAAAAGAAAAACGAGAAAAAAACTCGTGAGTCAGCACTAGGTAGTTCCGAGTCAGCACCACCTCAAGGTAGTTCCGAGTCGGAACCACGTGGTGTCGAGTCAGCACTAGGTAGTTCCGAGTCAGCACCACCTCAAGGTAGTTCCGAGTCGGAACCACGTGGTGTCGAGTCAAGGACACTAACTAGATCCATAAAACTAGATCCAAAAGAAAGAGAAGGCGCGGCGCTTTGCGCCGCGCCTTCTCTCTCTTCTCAAGAAAATGCAAAGCAGCAAGAGAGCCAATTCACAGTTACCCCCTCTGACCAAAATCTCAACAACGTCAACTCAAACGAAACAACGTCAACTCAAGAGGACAAACTTCCCGTGCCACGCCGCAAAGCCGTAACGACTTCGCATAATGCATCTGCTATAAATAATGCATTGTTGCAACCTCAAGAGTTGCCACCGTACAGATTGAGTAAGGAAGAGTTCCAACCTGAGTTTGTGAAATATTGGCAGGAAGAACTAGCCAAGAGTCCAGAGTGGAGAGAGAAACGCAAGGAGAAGCCCATGCAAGGCGATGCAAGGCGCTCTCTTTCCCGAATGCATAGAAACACCCCAGAGGAACTTTTGGGGGCTTGGGAGGCGTTTCTGGAGCGCAAAGAGAAAACGGAAGTTGCGATCGCCACTCGTGAACGATTAGTTGCAGAGGAACTTCCCCAGATTGAAGCGTTAACACCTATCGATTCTACAGCGCTGAAAGAGCGATTGATGCAAAGAGCCAAAAACGCGAAGTACAGACATTTGAGAAATAAGAATTAAAGCAATGACAAATGATGAAAGAATGGAAGCTCAAGGCTTTGAGTACTGGTTTGCCTTGGCTATCCAAACTGAAAGAGAACTATTAGGTCAAATTCTACTAGCCCCATCGGTATTTGAGATGGTAGTAGACAAAGTTAAGCCAGAATACTTTGTTTCTGAGCAACACCGTCAAGTTTATTGCGCAATGTTCAGTGTGTATCAAGAGGATAACAAATTACCTGATCTGATATCTATGCGTCATAAGTTAGTGTCAATTGATGCTTTGCCTGAGTTGGGTGGGCATATGTCCCTTATGCGCTTTTTAGTAGGCTTGATGGATTCAGTAGTGAGTGCTGTTACTGTGGACATCAATGCTGAGTATGTCCAAAAATATTACCAAGACAGAAAAATACGAGAAATACCTGGTACTTTAGCGCAAATAGCGGAAGATCACACAATTAGCCCAGAGGATAAATTGAGACAATTCGATGAGGTGATCGCAAGTGTCAGAGTAGAAGCCCAAGAAGAAGACAATAGGACGCAATCCTTACAAGAAATTGGTATTAACTATTTCAGTTACTTAGAAAGCTTGAATGAAGGTGAAGAAAATGTCGCTAGTATCCCAACAGGTTTTTATGACCTAGATATCATGCTAGCAGGTGGTTTTGGCAGAGGTGACTTAATCGTTATTGCTGGGCGTCCATCAATGGGAAAGTCAGCATTATTACAGTATACGTTGTATAAAATTGCTAAAGCAAGAGGGGAGAATGTTTTCTTATTCAGCTTAGAAATGAATAAACGTCAAGTTGCATCCAGGATACTTTCTGCAATAACAGAAATTTCCTCAGATAGATTAAAGTTTGGGGGATATTCAGAATATGAGTGGACAAAAATATTACAGGCTATGGATGATTTCACTACCGCTCCGATGTGTATCTGTGACAAGTTTACCAGCGGATGGAGTGCGATCGCTTCCGAGTTTAAACGCCGCAGGATGCAATACGGTGATTTCTGTATCTTGGCTGTGGACTACTTGCAGCTGATGGCTGATGGTAGTGACCCACGCTTGGTCTATATCATCGGTGAAATTACGCGCCGTGCCAAGTTGCTAGCCCAAGAATATGAGATTCCCGTTATCTTGCTGTCTCAACTGTCGCGTGGGGTAGAACAGCGTCAAAACAAGCGACCAGTCCTAAGTGACCTTAGAGACTCAGGACGCATTGAGGAAGACGCAGATGTTGTATTGGCTCTCTACCGAGATGAGTATTACAATGGAGACTCACCTGACCGTGGAATTGCAGAAATCCTTGTGCTCAAAAATCGTAATGGTGCAACTGGGACAGTCAAACTGTTGTTTGAACCTCAATTTTCCAGGTTCAAAAACTTAATTAAAAGATGAAAACTACATTAAATTTCTCTTAACACAAAACAGAAAAAACGTTTAAGTATCCTGTACTTAAACGTTTCTAAGATATAGAGAAAGGTCTAACTTTTAAAGTTTCAAAGGAGACCTATTCCTAAATCATAACTCAACCGTACTACAACCTTGCTTAAGCGTAGGACTTTAGAACTTTCTGGGATGAAAACCACCTCAAAGCCTTAGTGGATAAAGCAAATACGTTAACTTTGGTAAAAGTGCTTCAAACCCAGTGACAATAGGGTATGCGCTAAATTGATGTAAAATCCTTGCCAGTTCTAGGATTTCGACTCTTTTAAGCCTAGTTTTTTACAAAGTCCCACTAAACCATTATCTTTGGATCTTGGTATTTAAAAAAAGGTTGTGAAAATTTGCACACCCCTTTTTTCATATAAGGCTATACTATTTGTGATACTAAGATATGGAGAAAGTTAAGTCATGGCGCTCGCGTCAAAGACATCAAAGGAGACAGTTAAAACAGCATGGCGAAAAATGGTAGGAACTCGTTACTTGATAGAAGTAAGAGAGTTATTAGATGAAAAAACAGAAGAGAAGCTTTATCATCCTGTGGTTTTTAAAGATGGTCGCCTAGCGTTTTCATCAGGACTATTGAAAGACAAAGAAGCTGCTATTACCTGGGCAGTTGTTAATTATCATGAGGACTCTGGTGATTTAAAAGAATTGCTTAGAGAAGGCGGAACAACAGAAATTGACATAGACATTGAACTGGTAAGAGAACATCCCAAGAACAAAGAGGTTTATGGGGAAGAAAACTACAGTGACCTCATCAAGTTTATGGATGTTAATGAGCCAGAGGTATCTAGAATTGAAATTAACGTCCAAGGTTTGGTAGTTAAGGGTAACAGACGTACTCATGTTGCACGTTTATTAAATCAGAAATACGATCGCCTGAAATTCCCTAGACTCCCTGTCAGAGTTCGTCATTATGTCAATGAAGATGATGAAATGAAAGCATTGTTATTAGACAATGCTGGACAAAGACAGAAGACAGTTGAGCAAAAGTTGAAAGAGTGGGATCTCTACAAAATTATTGAGGAACGTAGAGCAAGACAAAGAATGTCTGCTGGCGCTTCCTCCCGCTGGGCATCAGAGGACGACCCTACTGTTATTGAGTTCAACAAGGATGAGGATAAAGGGGTTAGAAGTGCTGACAAATCAGCAAGACAAGCCGGGTTTGGTAGTTCCGGTAGTGCGAGGACAGCTAAGAAGGTAAATACTTTTGCTGACTCAGTGCAAGCAACTCACCCGCAGTTAGCAACGGGTTTAAAGCAAATTACAAACAAATCAATCAATGCTGGGCATGAAATTGTTAGACTTGCTGAGCAAGAGGGCAATGATGTTGCACAGCAAGTTATTGCAAGAATTCAAGCAGTCCCCACGGCAGGCGCTAAAAAGGTCAATGTGAAGGCGGCGATCGCCGATGTTAAGCGTGAAAATGCAATACAACAGATCGGAGAAAAGACCTTAGAAACTCAAGAGGAACGTATCAAGATATATGAAGGTTACAGTGATCAGCCTTCAGACAATTACATGACACCTGAAGACATCCTCAAGATGGTTCAAGATGTCTTTGGTGAGGAGGGTATAACTACAGATATGTTTGCTGACCTCACTAAGCGAGTACCAGCTAAAAATCATATCACCATTAGAGAAAATGCCTTAGACCCTAAAACAAAAGTTGAAGGCAATGTATGGGCAAATATTCTTTACTCAAAGCAAGGCGCGTGCTTTGAGGCTATTGACCGCGAAATCAGGAAGAATCACATTAACCGTGTTCTCGTGCTTGCTGAATCGGGAGTACTCAACAACCAGCGGACTCAACCCATTATTGCTGACCACAAGTTTATTGCAATGACTTACCTTGGTAGAATCGATTTTATACCAGGTGAATATCTTGAGTACCGCAAGAAAAAGGAGAAAGAAGCTAGGCTACGAGAGGTTAAAGAACTGACCGGAAATGAAGACGCGGTTCTTACTGAAGAACCGGAGGTAGAAACCCGTGAGGCGAAGAATAGCCGCATTAACTCCGTTTTCTTGTTCTATGACTCAGTAGGCGACCGCATTGACCAGTTTATCAAGATTTTTGGTGCGCGTGGTCAGATTTGGTATCCACAACCGATTTCTTCCACCATCTCCTCTCAAATATTTAATCTCCCTTGGGAAAATAATGAACAGATATTCATGGGGCATAAGCTCTCTGTCCATGAATTAAGTAACGAGTTGTGGGAATCTCGCATAGATGACCAATTCATTGATGATTGTTCACCTGATAGCCGTTTCGCTAAAGCTACAGCGATCGCCCGATGCATTCTTGAAACTTCCTCCTCGAAATCTCTTTATTTGTAATGTGGGCAGGGTGTACAAATTTGCACACCCTTACCAAAAATCATTTGTCATTTAATTAAAGTCAAATAATTAAAGTCAAGCAGATGAGAGTATGAACCACAAAAGTGATCCAGAAACATTATTTAGAGGTGCGGGAGTTGAAGTTTCCCCAGGTATGTCCATAGATGAAATACTAGACAAATCTGGCTTAAATTGGGAGGTTGTTGTAGAACGTCCATTCTATGGTTATAAGGTAGGTAAGGAGGTGCAGTCTAGGGGGCGGTCAATTGTCTACAGAACCGACACTATGCAGGACTTAACCTACTCATCGAATGACTGGAAACCATATCAAAACAGGAGATTCTTAAGCGATTTTAGTAACTTTTGCGATCGCAACGGGTTACAAATTGAGAGAATTGGTTATCTACCAAGCGGGGAAGATCAGTTTAGTTTGGGGAATATGGTTTTTATAACTGCACTTGTCCCAGAGGATTTAAACGGGGTATTCATGTTAGACAAGGATGACGTAACTGTTATGCGTGTCCTTGCTTACAACTATCACACGTATGGTAGAGGTAGTGGATTCCTGACGATGGCAGAGCGACTTATTTGTACAAATGGGATGACTGTTCTTACCCGTGGGATGGTAGAAACTATGAAACACATTCAGTCACATATAGGCGATCGCCAGTATGTCTCTACTCTTCTTGAGTCGCTAAAAGTACAGATTAACTCTTACCGCGAAAACTTAAAGTTGTTAGCTAGTACACCCGTTAAGCCAGGGGAAGCTTTTCAACTTTTCAAGCATTTACTAGGTAGTTCCAAAAAACCGGATGATAAGCAAGAACCAATCGTTAAAGCTTGCTTCTCCATTTTCCAGGGTGAGATGGATGAGGTGTTAGCTTTACAAGGCGTAGATTTGGGGATGAATACCTTGAGTGCATATCAGACTTATTACGGCATATTGCAGGCGTTAACCGCCTATAAAACTCATTTCAGCGGTGATGTGTCATCTAGCTCTTATTTACAAAGCCGAATTCAAGGAAAGAGCGCCAAGCTTGTCAATGCTTTTTACCTAAGCTTGGTAGAGAAAGCAAAAAAGCAGCAACAAAAACAACAAATGATAAGTATAGGAATTTATTACTAAAAAGGAAAAATCAATGCCTAGATCTACATCTACAACTAAAACTACAGCTAAAAAGACCAGAGCCACAAAAGCAAAAGCACCTGCTAAACCCAAGACTCAAGCAGCTGGTGTGTCGTTCGCTCAATTACAAAGAGATGCCTTACAACTTGGTTACAAAGTTACTAAGTCAGTAAAAGGTATTACTGCGTCCAAAGATGGTCTGAAACCTGAAAAAGTTCTGTTTGCTGGAATTAAGGATTTTGAAACCTGGCTTGATGGTAAAATAGCTAATGGAGCGCAGGAAAGCGAGTTACTAAAGCAAGAAGAGGGCGAAGAATCTGAAGCCACAAAAGCAAAAGTACCTGCTAAACCCAAGACTCAATCAACTGGCGTGTCATTCGCTCAATTACAAAGAGATGCCTTGCAACTTGGTTACAAAATTACTAGGTCAGCAAAGGGTATTACCGCGTCTAAAGATGGTCTTGAATCTGAAAAAATTCTCTTTGCTGGGGTTAAGGATTTTGAAACCTGGCTTGATAGCAAAATAGCTAATGAAGCGCAGGAAAGTAAGTTACTAAGGCAAGAAGAGGACGAAGAAACTGAGGATTTGCAACAGGATGAATCAGGAGAGGATACTGAGGAGGATATACCTTCTAGTAAAAACGTCAATCTCATTGACAGGAAGACTGAATCATTCTTCTACAGCTGCATCCCTCTTAACTCGGAAGCAAAGCAAAGGATACAGGACTTACATGACCTATGTGATTATGATTCCTTGGACGCCTGGACTAAGGTACAAGTCTGCAAAGCATTCCAATTACCTTCTAATATCAATGACTTAGACATGGCTGAAATTATCGCCAGACTAGGACTATCTTTGAAGGTGTATGAGCATCCGGATTTGGTACTTGCTTATGATGTTTATGATCCACAAGCAGCAAAACCCTGACTTTTTAAAAGTATCAAGAATACAGTTAGATGAGAATTGCGAGGGTGGTACAAATTTGTACTACCCTTTTATATCTTTGTTGAGCTATTATGTTGGAGGTGCTCAAGGGCAAAGTAGTGATGGAAGGCTTTACACCGAAACAAGAAAGAGCAATTGTCCTATTTGCTCAAGGAAGACGTATTGCAGAGGTTGCTCAAGAGTTAGATGTATCGCATCGCACAGTAGAAAAATGGAGGACTGATAAAAATTTCAAGAATGCAATACGGCTCACTGTTCGTGAAACTTCTATCCAAGTACTTGATGAGGTTGTGGAAGCTGGGAGAGCAGCTATAGGTTATTTACGCACGGTGGTAGGGGATACAAAGGCGACGGAGCAGGGGAGGATAAGGGCGGCGATCGCAATCCTGGACAATCTCAAAAGCTGGCGAGAAATTGACCTAGAAGAGCGTCTAGAAGCCATAGAGGAGAAATTTAATGGGAATCCTGCACAAGGCTCGTATTCAGTCGCGGAAAAAAATTAAGCGATGGGAAGAAGCAGAAAATATAAGTGAGTTTCCTGAGTTAACAGAGTCAGAGAAGAGTCAGATAGATAGTTTTTATAAGTTTTTTTTGGGTGCTTGGAAAGTTTTGCATCCCACGGAAAGATTGTACGAGAATTGGCACTTATTGTTGTTAGCTGAATACTTAGAAGAGGTTTACTTTAACAGGATAGGAAATCTATTGATTAATGTGCAGCCGCGATCGCTCAAATCAGAGTTAATCTCGGTTGCTTTCCCGTGTTGGGTGTGGATTGGGAAACCAGAGAAAGATATTTTAGGGCTTTCTTATAGTTCGGTTCTGGCTAACGATCATAATCAAATGAGGCGCGATATTTTAAAGTCTGAATGGTACAAAAGGCTTAACCCAGGAATAGAGTTAAAGATAGATAAAAACCGTATTTCCGAGTTTAGCAACAATTATAAAGGAACGATGTATGCAAGAGGATTTGACGGTTCTGTGACAGGAATCGGTGGAAATCTGATTTTAGTGGATGATCCCAATAATCCAGTTACTAGCGAGTCTAAGCAAGTTCGCACGGAGACGCTACGCAAGTTTAAGGACTACTCTGTGGGACGCAGAAACGATCCTAAGAACACCCCAATCATCGTTGTTCAACAGAGGACAAATGTTGAGGATGTTAGTGGGTACATACTGAGGGAGCTTGCAGAGGATTATACATATCTTAAGCTGCCAGTGCGATCGCCTATAGCTATTGATATGAAATCTCCAAAGGACGGACGAGTTATTAAGCATCGTGAACCGGACGAGCTATTACACCCAGAAAGGTTTGGTGAAAAAGAAGATGAGGAAGCAAGACGGACACTAGGAGCTTATATGTATGCTTCCCGTTACCGACAAGAACCATACGCCAAGGGAGGCGGTATCTTTAGAAGCAACTGGCAATACTTTACAACTCTTCCTAAGCGTTTTGCACCTGCAATTAGCGTAGATGCAAGCTTTGGTTCTGTGACTGATACTGCGAGTTATGTGGTGATTCAATGTTGGCTGATTTGTCGTCCTAATTTTTACTTGTGGAGTCAGCAAAGAGAAAGGATGACATTTCCTAAAACACAAGAAGCGATAAAAAAGAACCTCAAGCAGTGGGGTGCAGAATTGGGGAAACCTATAACCGCGAAACTAGTAGAAGCTAAAGCAAATGGGGCAGCGATTATTCAAACTTTGAGGGCTGATTTTCCTGGTATTATTGGGATTAATCCTAAATCATCCAAGAAAGCAAGAGCAGAGGCGATCGCACCAACATTTGAAAGTAAAAATGTTTGGCTAAGGGAGGGTGCGGCTTGGCTCTCTGAGTATGAACCAGAGTTAGAAGCTTTTCCCGATTACGATTCAGATGATCAAGTGGATGCAACTTCTCAGTTAATATATTACTACTTGGACAAGTGGCGTAGAGAAGACGCCAATCAAGAATACCCGACCATTGGCTACAGTTATGGGACTAGGTAGTTTTAAGCAAAAGTACTCAGAAACTTTTGGGGTACAAAAGTACCCCAAAAAATGACCTAGCATTTTGAAACTATTGTCAAATAAAGGTTTTAGTTTTTAAAAGAAGAAAAGAGAGATTTGCACCCAGATGAATAAATGCCAATTATTTTAACATCTTCATCTGGTTCGCCTTCACGTGCTATGTAAGGATTTTCATCAGTGGTGCTGTACTACAAGTTCATGAGCCACTAAATTCTAATTATGAACATTTCAATGATTTTGATTTTGCCTAATTCATAAACAGAGTAATATTTGAATATTTCTCACTTTTATGTTTTAAATAATTGGTATGATAGGGATTGTTGTTTGATATTCATATGGGAGAGAATTATCCCTAACCAAAAAACTACTAATACTATTCTTTACTGCTTTTATTGATTCGTACCCAGTTCCTGATTTCTTCCTAGTGTCTTCCCAACTACTACGTTTTGCTCCTGTATAGCCATTCCAATTTAAATTATTAAGGCTATCTATTGAAATTTTTTCTTTTTGAAAGCGTTCATCATTAGATAAAAAGATTTCTTTATGTGGATTAATAATAAAGTCATTCACAAGAATTGTCGTAAATCCTAACGCAAATAATATCGGTTTAATTGGAATTCCGCTTAGTAGAAGTCGATCAGATGCTTTAACAACTGTACCTGGTATAAATTCCTCGCCAGCACGCGAAACTGTATCATCTTGCTCAATGTAGTGAAATACTTTATTTGAATCTCCTTTAAATCTACTAACTGAACGAGTATCAATTCCGGGAGAATTGAACGTAACTGTCCTTCCTGTCAAATCTGGAAACTCCACTGCTGTACGCTGTGCTAGTGCCCCTCCTAAACTATGACCAACTATGTCAGCCTTTCCAAAATTAATAGCCACTTTTTTGAGCCAATTTTCTATTTTGTCATTTAAACTTTCTCTGTTAGGATCATAACTATCAAAAAATTGACTGTACCCAACTCCATTAAGTTCAAGATCAGTGCTGATATCACCCCAATCTGTAACTGTTGTACCACGAAATAATAGTACTGGTGGTTTTCCGTCTTCTTTTGAAATCAATCCTAATGCATATAAGCCCGTAAAAGAATCTTTAAATGTGCTATCTATTGAATAACCGCTATCTGTAATATCTTTGTCTTCATCTTTATAAGAAGCAACTTTAGCCAAAAATTCATAGTTTTTATGAAGATCCAACTTCCACGGTTCTTGTGTTTCTTCTGGATCTTGTATGTTGATTGTTGAACTATAAATAGAGCGATTATTACTATTATTAATATTCAAGAGATACTCTCCTGGAGAGAAGTTATCAGGAAAGTTCAAATTAACTACAAAATTATCATCTTTTAATTCAAAGTTATCTATTTTTAGTTTAGTATTTTCTATTGTAAAATTCAAACTTCGCTCTTTTGTTTTCCCTTTTATAGTTATTTTATCTCCTATTTTGACTTGGTTAGGTATATTGCTAATAGAAACATTCTCCTTTACTGAATCTATAAAAGGTCCACCAACTGGAAGTATTATTCCCCGATCTAACAACAGGGGAGGATTAAGATTCCCATAGAGAAGTTCCTCGCCTACTTCTGAATTGCGCCAATTATGAGACGGGTTAATTAAGTTATCAAAAGGTTCTGTTTCTCCTATTAATCCTTGTGTATAAAAAACATTATCATTGAAATCTCTATCACTATTTCCATCTTCAAGTAAATCTTCAACAGCAAAAACAGAACCACTGCTTAGGGTTCTTCTAAAGAGCGTAAAATGGGAAGCTTTATCAGGATTTAATTCTTTCACGGAATAGAAAGGTTTTTCTTCTTCGCTATTAGGATTAGTCAATACGTCCTTTGCCCTGGAATTGGGAAATAGCATGAAAATAACCAGATCTCCAGGCGTCATGTCAAAGGTTTGAGTTCCCAGGTATTTTCCAGCCTTACGCCTATTAGAATCTCCAGTGAGTCTTGTGCGTTCTGTTGAGTCAGAAATTATGATGTGACCGAATACTGAATTGCTCAACGCTCGTCTAGTAGCTTCTTGTGTAAAAGCATTCGATCCTATTTCATAGTTTTCTAAACCACTAAATTTTATGATTGCTACCTCTGACTCATACGCTGCGTTATGAAGTTCGTTTCTGAAACTCACTTTACCAGTGCTTCCAACTTGAAAAACTCCAGATCTTAATCCGTTTGAGTAGCTACCAGAGATTGTTTCTGACTGTAAATCTGTATTAAAAGCATTGCCAGCACTGCCGTTCAAATCCAGAGCGTTCTCTGTGGTCTCACTTAGCATAATAGTAACTCTATTTACATGTGGATATCTATTAAGCATTGTTACATAAGAAGAAAAATGTGCTTTTCTTTACTGCTTATCTCTAAATCTTTTATAAGTAGTATTAAAGTTGTATTTATTACATTAAAAGTAATATCTATATTAGCGGAGTCACTTAAAATGGTTTTTTTGATAAGGCACTTACAAAGAAAAAAATATCCAACCTTGTTTCCCGCCCGAAGGGCGGGAAACAGCCTAAACCCGTTAACTAGTCGTAGTCCCGTTGTTGAAGGTTGGATATTTTTTTATTGAATCTCCCTAAAAGAAAATGTTTACTCCAACAGGTGATAGCTTTGTGCGTAAAAACGTTTTTATAGTTAATGTATTAAAAAGTACTTATAAAAAAAGATGATACCTTTATATAATCTTCAAAAAAACCAATGTTTTCATGAATATTGCGTGAAAATATTGGTTTTTTACTAGTATACAGACATTATGAGCGCCTAGTGGCGGCTTCTGCATCGCAACGGCATGGCTGGTGTACTTTAGAAGGTAATACAAATTTGTACACCCCATGAGATCTGACTATGATCAAGCCTAACTTTGCTCGTGAGCATGAACGGGATTATTTACACAGAAATTTAGTAGAAGATAACAGAAACTACTACGAATCTAATTTGTTTCAATACTGGATAGGAATTCGTGGGAAGGGAGAGACAGAAGAAGGGCGAGTTGTGAATCAAGCGATCGCCGATATGTTTCAAGATGTGAACCTGATTGAAGAATGTGTTAACCATTATGCAGATGCCCTTTTTGGCAAGTCACCAGCGTTTTCAGTAGCTGGGGCAACTAATTCTAGCATTGAAATTACAGAGACAGTCAATCAAGAAGTTACAGATTTTTGTAACAGTTTATGGCAAGTCTCGAAAAAGCTTATAACTGATGATGGGCATGACACCTTTTATCAGGCTCAACTAGATGTGATGATTGACGGGTATGCTTACTTGCGGATATGCAAGGAGGGCGATCGCATCATCATACACAGTCCCTTGCCAGGTAGCGTCACAGTGATTTTACGGAATTACTTTGGCAAACCGCAAGAGATACATTATACTTTCACAGAAACAATACTGAACGAGAAAGGGAAAGAGACAGAAATTGAATATGTAGAGGTACATAAGCTTTCGCCTGATGGAATGGCTATGATTACCTATGTGGACAGCATAGGGCAAGCCATAGATGAAGAGGAGAAACCATCTATCGTTTTGGACTTAAACGGGGAATTAGCGATACAAGAAATCCGGCGGCGTCCATTCATCACCCCAACAATGAAATCAGCCCAAAATGCTCTTTCCCATGCTGCAACAATGATCCCGCGCAACAACGATTTAAGTAATTATGCGAAAACTTATGTGAATGCAAAACCACCGGGGAAGTTCGTTGAAGATGAGGAGACAGGCGATCGCGAATTTGAGCTTGACCCTAACAAGATAGTTGTTGCACCGGGAATTGTCAACTTTATCGGTGGTATCCCAATTAAGGATGAAACTGGGATGACAAGAGGATACACTAACCCTAGTGTACACGTAGATCAACCAATTGATATTTCTGCTTTTGTCACCTCCGCAAATTTCTTTATTGCTATTATCTACACAGCTGCTAACTTGGGTCATCTCATCGCTAAAGATTTAATTTTGTCTGGGCGATCGCGCGCAGAAATGCGAAATGACTTTATTGTTGCTTTGCAGAAAGATGCTGAAAGACTCTCAAGTTTTTTATCGTCCACATTCATGACTGCTTTACTTATCAATCAAGCTATGCTTGGTAAGCCAGTTGATATTTATAAACAAATTGTTATAAATGTCAAGATTATTATCAATCCAGGAAAACCGACACCAGAAGAGCAGGACGAGATTATAAAACTCTTTCAGGCTGGTTTAATGTCAAGGCAAACAGCGATCGCACTGCTTGGATATACAGATGACGAGAACGCAGAAATTCAACGAATTGAATCAGAGCGCAAAAATGAACCACCATCAAATTCTTGAACAATGATAGGATAAGGTAGTTTAAATTTGCGCAACCCATGAATTATGAAGAAGCGTTAATCAGGATTGAGTCTTCGGAAGGAGGCAAAGAAATCGCTGATGCTATTCGTGAACGTGTTGTCAGCATAGACAAAGAAGCAAGCGCTTGGAAGTCTAAATTTACCCGTGCAGAAGGGCAGATTAGCCGTTTAAATGCGTTGTTGGGTGAGGAAGGGAAGGACGCAGAGGCGACAGTCAAGGGACTTAAAGAAAAGTTAACCAAGACAGAAGAGGACTTAGAAGCGGTTACCAAAGAGCGGGACAAGGCGATCGCAGATAGAGAGGCAACACGTCTATCTAGTGCTGTAAAGGAACTAGGGATAGATGGGGAAGCTTTCACCCAATTCCTCAATAAAGGAATTTTAGATGCCTCCAAGGTCAAGCTAGAGGGTAATAAGGTGCTTGTAGATGGTAAACCTATCAAAGAGTATGCTGAATCTCAAGGTAGGTGGATGGTAAGTGCCTTGTATCCTGTCTTGGACAATCAAGAAGAGGACGGGGGAGACAACAATGATGAGGAAGACAACACCAATACCGAGAATAAGAAGCAGCAACAGAAAAGCAAAGTTCCTACTGGGGGCATGAAAGGCGGTAGCAAAAAGAGAGACCATGTGAAAGTAGCAGCTGACGCTTTGTCGAACCTTTATAGATTTCCTTCAACAAATTAAGGTGGTGGATAATGAAACCTGGCGTATATTTTGGGACAGTGCAAACAACTAGTCCCTATTGGTTAGGGACATCCATTGTTTCAAGCAAAATCACTCTACCAGGTGGTATTCAGCTTGATGCTTCAACCTTTACAGCAGGAAGTGACGGGAAAAGACCCGCTGTTAGTGGGACATTGGTGGCTAGGATAGGGACGCCATCAGCTGATCCGGCGTCTGTTTCGTGGGTCAAGTTTAGCGGGATTGCAGACCCAACCACAGTCACAGAGTTAGCGGTGATTTTCCATGACATTCTAGACGTGGCAGTTGATAATTTAACTGATGCGATCGCAGGCAATAGCGGTAATATCCTTTACTACAATTACTTGCCAGAGTGGGCTACTCTGACAGCGGCACAAAGAACAGTTGTAGGGAAATTCTTTGTTTTACGTCGTGCTTTACCGTAAGGGAAGGTATCAATGGATATTACATCTATCTTAGAATTTATCAGAAAATACGCTACACCTGATTTACTGAATCTCATTGCTAGAAAACCAGAGGTGCAATTTGGTACACCTGCACGTCCTTTCCTTCTAGCTAATTATCTTCCTGTTGTGCAAAAAGATACTAACTACATCGTTGAAGACATCATGAGGGTAGTTGGTGAGATGATAGCTAACGATTCAAGTCCTCTGTCTCCTCCACAAATTAAGAAACAAGCAAAAGGGCTGTCTATGGCAGTCGCATTGAGTCATATAGACATTGCTGACCAGTACGACGGTTCAGAACTAAAAACACTGGGGCAGATGCTCAATGGGAGTGATAGTTCTATTGCAGAGGCAAAAATTAGGGATTGGTTGACTAACAACCTGAGACTGAGTTTAGAAGCAAAGACGGAATTGCAGAGGAGTCAGGCGATCGCATTGGGACAGGTGACTGTTACTCCAATGGACGGCGCACCATTCACAGTTGATTTTCCTTCTGACCCTGGTAACCGTGTCACCGTCCCTTCTGGAACAGTTGCAGCACCCACAGGCTTCTATAGTCAGACAACCAACCCAATCATCCAATACCTAGTATCTGGAAGAATTTCCTTACAAAACCAAGGGTATGAACCAAGAGCGTTGATTGGTTCCTCAAAGATTGCTGGCGTGATTTCTCAAAATCCAATGGTCTTAGCAGCTGGTGGTAGCATTATCATCAACTCATCAGGAAACCTACAACAAACAATCACTCAAGTTAGTGATGCTCAGTTGAATGCCCAGCTTCTAGCAAACGGATTACCACCTTTTACCCGATATGACCGCAGGTATCGGACACAAACAGGAACATCACGCTATTTCCCTGAAAACTATCTAGTTCTGATTGGCGCAACTGGACGCGATACTGAAATCATTGATTACACAGATGAGCGAGATTTAAAGCGCCAACTGATAAACGATACACTAGGATATGTGGGCGAGGGCATTTGTGATGGGCAAACACAACCAGGCGCAGTAATCACCGTTAAAACTAGCGAGCTAAAACCAGTTGGAGTTTACGGAGAAGCTTATACGAACCGTTTCCCGTTGCTTTTAGACTACAACGCTATTCGTGCATGGCAAATCCTTGATCCAACTCCATAGGTAGTACAAATTTGCACAACCTACAATCATGGTTACAAACAATACTAGTGAGACGTTTCTCATAGGAAGAACTCTTTATCATCCAGGGGACGAGATACCGGATGATTTAGCTAAAGAACAGGGCATTTATGCTCAGTTATCTCAGGGAGAGGAAACGAGTGAATCTGTGGTGGTGTCACCCGTTACAGAAGGAGGAACTCAAGGCAGCCCGTTGGTGGTAACAGAAGGACAGACGGCTATCGAAAAGGAGGAAGAAACTAAAAACACAGAAACAGCACAAACAACAGCTGAAGAAACCACAACGACTACTAGCCGCAAGAAGAAAGGAACATCATAATGACTATAGGGGATATAGGGGAAGCACTATCACAATTTAGCTGTATCCCCTCAATAAAGTCTTTGTATGACGAGAGTTGCATGAATGATGCAATTAATATCTTAGAAGAAACAGCAGGCATTTTAAAGGACGGCACGACTGCTTACCGTGTTTACTCAGCTGCTGCTATGTGGCTAGAGCAAAATCCTGAGCTATATTTCATTAAGAAACACGATCGCACGGAGATGGGCAACCCATCCACAGTTATAGCTGCCTTGCGTCGTCGCCAAGCTTTGTATGACAAGGCAAATGGGGTGATTGCACCAGATGAGGGGTGGGCGATCGCAGATGATGACTACTCGCAAACTTTTAGTTTTTTGCCTAATAGGTTGTGACAGTGATCGCTGTTTTTTACAATATAAGAAGTTGGGTAAGTTTTCGGTTTTAGAACTTACCAAGCTACCCAACCCGGTTTGATTTTCGGATGTTGTCACCCTATGGCTAACGCCACGCCTTACGGCTATCGGGTTCGCAGTCGCATGCGGAGGGAAACCCTCCCGCAGCGCTGACTCACCAACATCACAGGGACAAGTATGGGTTCTTCTTTGACACTCCCGGCGAATTCCCATTCGCCGGGAGTGTCAAAGAAGAGCGCTCGCCGCAGCGCACACAACCCAAAAATCAACCTTGGCAAAAATCGATTACTAAGTTAACTCCTAGAAAAGTTGCCCAGGTGATAGGAGGAGTTTTAGCGGATATAACTCAATTAACTTGACAAAGCCAAGATCCGCTTTTAATACGCTCGGCAATAGGGTGTTTCGTTGTTGCTCCAGACTCAGATGTATCACAATGCCATCCCTGCCAAGTCTGTGCAGCGAGATCGGAAAATTCACGCCGCACTTGAAACCAGGTAGGATTATCTTCTCTATTCCATAGGTTACATAGCAAATCTAAAACTTTTTCAGACGTGTGGTTACTCATTGGATTCAGTTTGCTTTTGTTTAATTCACTTAAGTGATCTTCTTCTTTAAAGACCCTGCTAAGTCCTTCCTTGGTGCTGAAGTTACTAAGCTTGTTTGAACATCTGGAAATATTGAAGAGCGCATCACAAATTCGGCGGTTCAAGCCTAAATATACAGACCCCTTAAGTGCCTCCAAAAAACGCTCTAAAGCTTTAGTAGCGTCATCATTAATTAAGAGCGAATATTCCCCATCAAGCAAATGAATTTCTGAAAGAACAGCTTGGCAAAAATTATGACTGTGACCAGCTGTTAAATCAGTTCTAGCAAGTTTATCAGCAAATTTGAGTGTCTGTCTTGATAGATTATTATCTCCAAGTCTGACCCAAACTCGTCCTGCTAAAGCTAGCCATCGAGATACTCGCTGAGTCAAACCAATACGTGATGCGTAGTAAGCTGCTCTTTGAAAATATTCTGCGGTTCTTTCAAGTGTATTTTTATCATTGCAAAGGTAAAAATCTATTCGGGCAGCATTCCCATAAATTTCAGACAAGGCTTGATAAACATCCAAACCAGGGTCTTTATAACAAGAACCTGGTTTAATTGCACTTCTAATTTTATTATTCCATTCTTCTAATTCAAGCCACTTGCCCCTGCTGCTGGATTCAAATAACTCTGGCTTATGTCCACAGGAAAGTTCATACAAATAGACTTCTGAGTGAATTAAAGCTTGGATAGGAACAAGCTCTTCTTTTACTTCCTGGTCTTCCTCAAGAACTTGTTTAATTTCTTGAATGAGCCGTTTTGCATTAATAATGTTACCTTGGAAATTTGACAGCCTTAGCTCCAATCGTTTTGCGATGAAATAGCAGCGGTAGAAGTTGAGTCGATATGGAAAGTAAATCTTTTGCTTTGGAATTTTCTTCAATTCATCTCTAGCTGTATCAGCAATTCTCTTAATCTCGGCAGACTCGCATTCTTGATCAAGAAACTGAAAGTTCTGAAAAGCTATCCTTACTCTGGTTAATCGCTTTCTCAATTCAGAAAGAACTTTGCATGTTGAATCATAAATCTCTAAATTTAGTTCGCCACTTAAGTTCTTATCTGCAAGCCATTGCTTTGCAGCACAAACAATCGCTTGCAGCATAGTAATCATCGAGTCCCGGTCAACCCAAATCCCCTGATACTGTTGCTGATTTCCCAGAAATACCGTCGTTTCAACCAGGGAGTCAATACTGCTGTCCAGGGTTTTTGTTGATAGGGTAATGTTAGCGACCTCCTTAGTCAAGCCTATGTGTAAGCTACAGGCACCGATTGCATTCTCCACCATTGTGTTGCTAGAGGTATACATCCATTCAAGAAGTTCACTCTTTCTACCATCTAGACTAAAACTACAAGTTACTGCTGCCTTAATCACTGGATTGAGCGAATCTAGGGACTGTGTTTCTAGTTCCATTGTTGAGCATACATCCGGAGCATTTAGATTGCGCTCTGCCTGATAACCGATCTGTACGAACCTACGGTATACATCGCTATATTCCTCTTCCTGATTGATGGACTGGGATAAAGTTTGGAATTCCAATTTTTGAACTCTAATATGAAAATTAGCTAGATCTTTGGACATTTGCTCCTGGACAGTAATACTACGGAAAAGCGCAATTGCCTCTTGCCGAGTGAAGTTTGTCTTGCCTCCAGTTTTAAGTCTTTCCCAGGTTCGCCGCAGCTTCTCAATCACCTCCAGTCTTAGTTTTAAGCCCAGTGTTAGGCGAGATTTCCAAAGGTTCTCAATCAGATATATTAGGGAATCATTCTCGTGATACTCAGAATGCTCCTGAAAAAGTTTATGACTTGCAATTGCGATCTTATTGCTTGCGATCGCCAAGAACTCTTGGGTTGTGGATAGTAAATCTTCAAATTCCAATAACTCAAGCAATGCAGCTACTTGAGCAACTTGAAAAAACCTTTTTGAGGTAACCCGAATAATCCTAGTTTTTTCTGGTAAGAAACCAGCAGACTCAAGCAGTTCGTCAGCTCCAATCTCTCCTAACAGCTTTCGTAGCTCGTCAGGATTAGATTCTATTTCTTCTGTTTTTTCACTCTCTGTTTTTGATTTCCTCTTAGATACCTTACGCTTATAAAGATTCTCGCACAGTTTGATCAAGCCTTCACGGTCAACCGGCAACCGTTCCTTTTCCTTGTTCAGAAAATTAATCACAACTGGTCGGCTAACACCCATCCCTTCCGAAAGTTCCACCTGCGTTGCTCCCATTTTATCTAGGAAGAAGTGGAGCATCTCCCTTAGTGCTTCTTGATCTCCAACGTTTTCTCTGCTCATACCCTTTCTTGCACGCACCTAAATGTAAAACCTATTGACATTAAATCTGAAATATATTTATTTTTTGTAACTTTAAGTACATAAATATAGATTAAATTGAATTCATAATTAACATGTTAATTGGAATTCACAATATTTCAGAAAAAATCTCTCATTTTGTATCTTAAAATACAAAAATAGAGTTTTAGACTTGTTTAATATTGACACGTATATCTTATTTACAGATTGCGAGTAAATTATGCTTCCCAAAGCAGTTGAGAATTTTCTCAATTACTGCGAAGAGAAGATAGCTAGGTTTAAACAAGTTAATAACACCGGATTTCTAGAAATCCGGTGTTGCCTTAGTCAAGGTCAGTACAAAGTCGAGTGTCGCTGTGGGAATGTTCAAAATTTCCTGATTTCGCCACAAGACCTAGCTGTCTGGAAAACGACTCCGCTGTCTAGACAGCGGGAAAATCTAGAAACCGTGGAACAGGTTCTGGCAAAACTTGATAGTGCATTATTTGAGACTTTTTGTCTACAGCAAGGTTATGCAACTATCATGATATGGCATCGTGGACATGACAGTCGATACGGGTTTCAGTTTTCGCCATCGGTAGTCCACGGAATAAAGCCTTGTTGATTGGAGGTAATGACCTGAGGGGGTGACATGGAAGCTTATTATGTAAGCGTTTGGAGGAAATAACGTAGAAAACAATAAAACCTGTTTAACGGAACCATTCAACCAAAAATTAGGTTTTTAACCTCTAACTATTGAGAATAGACTCAACAAGCGCCAGACTTGAATTATATCTCAATACGGTTCAGTTAAGCATTTTTTCTCTTCTCTTTTCTTCTCTCTGCGCTCTCTGCGCCTCTGCGGTTCGTTAAAAAAATTAACTTTGACAAAGAGTTTTAGCCTTAACTGAACTGTATTGAATTATATCTCTCTTATGGCAGAGTAGCTTTTATTCCTTACCTGGTAAAAATTACAGGGTGTTTGTCACTCCCTTCAGAGTAACCCTCTCCTAAGAAATCGCAAGGTTTCTTTACATCCATCAGAGACGTTAGCAAAGCGGTGCGATAGCACTTCGCCCGTGAACAGCTTCTGTCACTCTAGGGAAATAAAAACAAGAGCCAAATTTTCAACTGTAGATAGAGCGAGGATTTGAGCGTTTATTTTCGTTCCAGAATGGCTGAAATCAAGATTTTTAGTAAAAGTCTTATGCTGTAAGCATTCTAGATTATTCTCTTCCGAAAGTGATAAAAGCGTCCGAGAAAAGCGATACGCATGATTGCGTCTGCGCTCCGCGCAATCGCATTCCCAATGGATGTAAAGAAACATTTCAGTTTCTTCAGAGAGGGGTAATGACATAAAGCTCCACCTCATGCATTTTTGAGCTGAACGCTTGACATGAGAGTGGTTCCGAACAATTTAAAGAAATCAATCTCTGCCAACAGCTCATCGATGGGAATAACCACGACGGGTGCTGAAGCTGAAGCTTCGTGCATCCGTTTTTTTGTCTCTAGCAACCAACACAACAAAGAAATTAATCATTTGGAAGGAAAAAATGAATCCACTAAACAACTATAACTTTAGGTATTTTACCTATTTAGCTTTGCTCA
The DNA here is from genome assembly GCF_059505445.1 of Brasilonema angustatum. Taxonomy (NCBI): domain Bacteria; kingdom Bacillati; phylum Cyanobacteriota; class Cyanophyceae; order Nostocales; family Scytonemataceae; genus Brasilonema; species Brasilonema angustatum. Next base: position 66,067 of record NZ_JCACKO010000012.1, read on the forward strand.
CTACCCTGTTAGCAGTACTAGCAAAGTTTGATGGAAGCGTCACTGTGCAAGTCACACCTTTAAGCTTACGAGTTGAAGTGAACAATCATTCTGTTGGGTGTCCAATTGACCTACAACTGCCGGAGGTTCAGCCCACGCTACCTGAGCAGGAGTTGGCTTAGGCTTAGTAGGGCAAATAAATGCTCTGCTCAGGGGCAAAGTAAAAACTAAAACACTTGTCTAGACAGTATTTCAGCCCGTCAGTTTTTAGATGAATTAACAGTTCAATAGCAATCAGTGCTGCTGCTTGAAAGCTTCTAGTCATAAGCTTTCTAAAATTACTTTGCCTTGATATTACCTTTATTAGTTCTACCCCTTGTTCAACGCAAGTGCCTGTGCAATTGAGTTTTTGTCAACTTAAGACAAATTGAATCACCTACACTCCATATAGGAGTTCATAGCCATGACAAAAAATCAGTATAGTCGTCTATTCAAATTGACTGCTAAGCTCCTCAAATATTTCTTGCTAGCAATATTCACCTTTGTGATCGCCTGCATTCTATCAATGGGTTTTGGGGCTTTGAACATTTTCGCAGTGCTGCTGCCTTTTGCAGGAAATTGGTTTTGTAAGTTGGGAATTCTCCTGTTGTGTTTGATGACAACAACAATAATCTTAGAATCCTTGCGTTAAATCCAACCTATATTCCGCTGATTGCTGAAATGCAGTTCTGCTCTATACTCATATTCAACTCTCCATCTCAGCCGCCTGCGGCTCTGCTACGTAGTACGGAGACGCAGGCGCGTTCGGATACATCTGCATCGCTTTCGCCGTTGGCATCCATTCATCCGACGCCAACATCACACAATGCACACCATCTATCGTCGTTGACGCTAAAGCTATTCGCTGTTTGCGTGCCCAGTCAAACCATTCTTTAAAGCCAACAGCAACGGCTGACTTCTGTGGCTTTGCACCATTCTTGCAGCTACTAATAAACAATCCCTCTGGATTCTTACACCAACCATCTGCGATCGCTTCTCTCACCCGTGCTAAAGCATTATTCACGTTCCCCCAGTGTCTCAGAACAGCACTCATGCACGCCTCTGGGTTGATACGAAGTTGTCGCAGTTCCCGCCTTATCTCACTAATTTCCTCTTGACAAGGTTTATTAGACTCTATCTCTTTTGAAGTCGTAACCGTTTTGACTTTGCAAACGACGACGGAATAATTGTCCTCACGCTTAATTGGCTGGTTAGACAAATCGACCGAGGTTTGTTTATCAACGCAGAGAGTATCCGTGGGTTGGTCGGGTTCTTCCTGGTTACTAACTAACGTGGCTTGCTCTTCCGTAATTAGACATTCACTAACCAACCTGGCTTGCTCTTCCTCAACTAGTTGTTCACTAGTTAACTGGCTTTCTTCCCATCGGGCGACCTGGTTTTCTAGAGTATCCCAATCCACCTCCAAATTTTCTCCCACAGCAGCGTCTTGTTGTGTGTGAGAAATTAATTTTGAATCTAAGGATGATGAATCTATGTATGTGGCGCATTTTTCTACCACTAGTGGTTCATGATTACACTGCTGTTGGTTCCCGAATACACCACTAGCGGTGTATTTTTTCTTTGAGCACAAATACTGTAGTATTACATCTGTATCCATCTTGTAAGCATGACTGGTATCAGTGGGAAACCAGCCAGCTTTTTCACGAACCAGTATGCCCATCTCAACCAGTTCTCTAAGGTGCTTGTGAATGGTTTTTTTACAGTAGCCCAAATCTGCCGCTACGTCATTAAGAGTTAGCCTCACCCACTTATTCAAGCCTTTTGCTATGCGTGTTTTCAACCATCCATCAATCCAGGTTAGGATAGCCGCTTTGGTTCTGCCAAATGCTTCCTTGTATTCTTTGAGGATATTGATGGGATGATTGACTTCACCCAATACAGATGATGTAAATGTTGTCATGTTGTTTTACGAGGAACCTTTCGACTCCCCATCCTCTTTAAACCTCTACAACGGTGTTATGCGCTTCTGAAGCGCTATCTAGCTCGTCCAATAGAAATGCAAGTACTTGGTTCCCCTTCTTGCCACCATCAAGAGTCGCTTTGTGTTTCAAAAAAGCGACATAATCTCTAATTGCATTGCTTCACCATCTGCCCAATCTGGTACTTGGGTAGTGACTAAGTAACATAGTTGTCAGTAACCAAGCTTATTAATCCTTGCTTTGACAATTCGCAAGCAATCCAAAACCTCGAACAATGCGTAATCAGGACAAGACTCCATCTCATCAATAATCATTTGCCTGATGTTTACTGACTTCGCTTGCTCTGTGCGTTCTCTTTGCCTTTCTCTTAGCTTTTGCTCAATTACTTGGGTGAACTGTTCTTCCGAGGTAACTTCAATCCCTGGTGTTTCTCTTACCTTGTCCATGTAAGCGTAAAACGCTTCGTTGTCGTCTCGGTTGACAATAAAGTAGGCTCGTAGCTCCTCCTTGGTCATCGATTCAAAGTCCGGCTTTGTCATTGCTCGCTACTCCCATTGCTGCCTTGTTTATGAACAAAGACTGCACAAGATGATGTTGTCGCTTGTCAGTTGTTTTACAAAATATTATATCCTAATTGTAGTGCATTGTTGGCAAATGCACTACTTTGACTGATAAGAAAATTGAACCCGCCTTATCGTGACGAAGAAGGCGGGTTTTCTTTAATAATTTTCAGAATGCGATCGCGTTGTTGCCTGAGAGATTCGTTCTCTTCTCTCAGGCTTAGGATTTTCCCATCAACTCATCTTGCCGCTGCTTGAGTTGAGAGATTTCTTGCTCGTGCCTGTCCAGCAACTGTTTTACCTCGCTTAAGTTGACTTGGTTTTCTGTTGTGCTTTTTAGGTAGTTCATCATCAACTCAATTATTAGCTGAGATGGTTTTTTGCCTTCCATCTCAGCCTGCTTTGTAAAATCGTCTTTCAAAGCGCTGCTGACCCTAAACGCCATTTGTCCGTCCGCTTTTGTTTTATTCGTCATTTCTTTGTCGCATCTGTTGTCTAACTTTGTCTGACATTAGTATAGATCCTTTCCCACAAAGATTACAGGTTAATGCATAACAATGTTTGACATTGCATTTCATTTGCGTTATCATATACATATAAGGCAAAAAGCAACGCTCCTGTCCTGAGAAAACAAAGCGTCGCTTTCGTGTAACCCAACTCAATACAAGTCAGGTAATCATATAATGACTCATCCATTTTACACAGAACAACAGTTAAGCGTCAAAGCTCTTTGCAAACTGAAAACCATCTATACCCAGATTGGCTGTAATGTAGACGTTGCTGACAAGCGTCGCAAACATGCTTGGGTTGAAGCGATTGTTATTCACCAGTCCTCTCAAATTCAAGCGATTGCTCAAGCAGAGTTAGAACAGTACATCGAAGAACAAGCAGCAGCGATTGCACCAGAAGAGTTTAATTCAGACAGAATTACGTTAACCACTCGCGAAATTACCTTTTATGACCACGAGGTTTTAGCAGGTGAGGAAGTGGTAGCTGAGATTCACTATGACCACAACAATTTTGAGACACAGCGCTGGGTTGTGTACATCAGCGGCAAAGAATTCAGACGCGGTCATACGTTCGCTAAAGCATTTGGAATTGTTTGCCACCACCATACTTTCAATACTTTACCAAAGCATCAATCAGAAGTTCAACCCACACAAACCAGTAACGCAGTTCTTGCTCAAATCAGTGTTGCGGCTGACGAGTTTGGGTTAGAGCTATTGGATGATGGTATCTATAACGGTGATGTAAAGCTGGGTGAAGTGGGTTACAACAACGGTAGTTGGTGGGTCGTACGTTCTGCTTCACTACACCAAGAAAATATTCCGTGTGACTCTGTAAAAGAGGCAGTGTGGTCGTTGTGTATGTGTCGGAATAAGCCACGTGAACTACGTACAAGCCCTCCCGTTCTTATTGCTGAATTGCTTGATAAACCGTTTGACGAAGTGACTCCGTGCGAGTGGCGCATACTTCAAGATTACGATTTCTCGCTTGTAGCTTAATTAACAAGTGACCTTAGAACTGTTCTAAGGTCACACAAATATTAATCATTAAGGAAGAACAATGCAAATTAAAACCGTAGCTATTTCCTACCACCGAAAATTTAACCTAGGCGATTTTGAATCAATTGATATTGGCTGTGACTTATGGGCAAGTCTTGATGAAGACGAAGATTCAGAAGCTTGTACTCAGTTCCTTTACATGCAAGCAAAGCAAGCGGTAAAAGACGCTGCAATGCCCGTTATCAAAGCCTCCGAGTATCAACGTATGAAAATCAAACAGCACAAGCGCGTTATGGGTAAACCCGTAGTGGAAGATTCTATTGATGAGGAGGAAATCTAGCGATGGCAATCAAAGGATTGACAGACAAGCAAGCTCGATTCCCCAAAATTGGGACTATTCGCAAAGGTAGTCCCAAGCACGAGGGCAAGATGGGGCGTGACCTCACCTACTTCCGTTTTGATACCCAAGACTCGGACGCAGCACAAGCATTTCTTCAAGCATACGGCAAAGAACCACGTGAAATAAATGTGATGCTTCCATATCAACAAACTGAGCAAGTATTCCCTTCTTGGATGGAAGAATGGGCAGCTTCTTCTTTAATAAGACGGTGCGATGGTGAACAACAGTGTTTGTATCTTAATAGCGATCGCAAGTCCTACAGCAAAAAGCCAATTCAGTGTGCTGCTCCTCAATGCAATTGTAAACCAGTCGGTCGGTTAACTGTGGTAATTCCAGAACTTCGTCGCCTTGGCTATGTTGAAGTATTGACTCATAGCAAGTTTGACATATTGGGTCTGACTGAGAACTTGGTAGCAATTGAGCAAGCTAGCGGTGATTTACGCGGTATTCCATTTGTCCTGAGTCGCACTCGGCGTTCTATCAGTGTGCCAATGGGTGAAAAGCGGGTGAGGCAGGATAAGTGGTTGTTGTCGATTGAAGCTTCCCCAGAATGGAGTCATCGTATGATTCAACAGCTAGAGGCAAAATCTATGCCGAGGGTCTTACACGAAGAAAATGAGCCAGCCCTCATACAACGAGTACCCGACTACACCGACAGATCAACAAAACAAGGGCTGGCTCATTTTCTAGGGGACAATGCGTCGCCAGCTTTACAGGGTTCTGATTGCAAACATGAGCCAAACTTCAAAATCACAGATGTCTAATAACCATACTGATTTAGAACAACCAGTAAACTTAAAAAGTATACCAGTTGAAGTTGTTGAATTGGAGCTATTGACTCTTGAGGAACAGCATTTACGTTTGCACCTTGAGCGCAAAGTTGAGCGTGCATTTTATGAAGCTGGCAAAGCTTTGATGGAGTTGCGAGACAGACGACTGTACCGTTCCACTCACAGGACGTTTGAGGAATACTGCCGCGAGCGCTTTGAGTATAATCGCTCTCGTTCCTACCAGTTGATTGATGCTGCAACTGTTATGGGTAATTTACAAGAATGTCCACAAATTGTGGACATTTTTCCGACCAAGGAAGGTCAAGTCAGACCTTTGACCAAACTCCAACCAGAGCAACAGCAACAAGCTTGGCAGCAAGCAGTGGAAGAAGCAGGTGGTAAAGCGCCGTCGGGTCGCATTGTCAAAGGTATAGTACAGCGTATTATAGAACGTACCAAAGTACCAAATCCTTATCGAGTGGGAGAGGTTTGTCAATTTGTTGTGAAAGATAATCCAGAACTGAGGGGCAAGAGCGGATGTTGGTGTATTGTCACTTCTGTAAATAATTTCAGTTGTACTGTTAATTCATCGGATGGAGATTATATCGTGAAAATGGAGCATTTGAAGTCGCTTGAATATTCAGATTCTGATTGTGAGCAGCTGCAACTGTTGTGCGATCGCCTGAGTAAACTTCGTAATAGCAGTGATTTGGAACAAGCAGCGGTAAGCGTTTTAAAGCATTTGGGAGAGGTAAAGCGTCCATACTTGACGCCTTTAGAAGAAAAGTTGTTGGGTGTTTTGGAACAGGAGTATGAAGCGACATAGCCTTTGTGTTCTCAACACAGGATGAGACACTTGCCGTTTCTGATGCCTATCCTCTGTTTTCCCCGTCTCTACAAGAATTTGAAAGAATTTTCAAAAACTCTGCATAAACCTACCCGGAAAACTCGACACCCCTATAGCAATCAGTTGAAGGGTAAGTAGAGTCTATGATGTTAACTCAAGAGCCACAATGTAGAGTTTGGCAAAAACCTGTTTATTCCAAAGCTTTGAGCTATGCTTCGTTAGCCATTTCAGCAATAGGCATAATTCTTAACAACCTTGCCATAGCAGCTATTCCTTTACTGCTTATAACACTACTTTTATATCTTCATCTTCAACAGACGTTTGAACCGAGTACAAGCAAATTAAACAAGAACGTTGCTTCTGAAGTCTCTACTTTCATACCACAACTTCCTACCAGTTCTCAGCGTGGACGTGTAGCAATTTTTATTGATGCAGAAAATCTGTATTTTTGTTCCAAAGAGGCGGGGGTCAAAATTAGGTACGCGCAACTCCTGAAAGAATTAACACAATCTGCTTCTGGGATAATTGGAGCATATTACTACACGAGCGTCAATCAAACCAATCTCAATCATTGTCGGTTTGTAGAAACTTTGCAGAGTATTGGTTATGAAATTATCCCGAATCAATTTCAAGAAAAAAATCGTGATTCGGCAATTATTGTTGATATGATGCGTTATCAGGATTTATTCGATACAGTTGTGCTGGTGTCTGGTGATGGAGATTTTTGCAATCCAGTACATTTTTTGAAGGAATCTCATCACCGAGTCGAAGTTGTTAGTTTCCCAGCAAACACTAACCAAAATTTACGAGAGATTGCAACTGAGTACATCGATATCTTATCACTACATAATGTGTCCCAAAAGGTTATAGATTTTAAACATTCTTAATCATTCATCAAGTTAATTCTCGTTTCCAGGCTCAACCTGGGAACGCCTACACACAAGGGCTACTGCCTCGATGATTTAAATTTTGATACAAGTTTAATTTTTGTCTCCAAATATGTCTGACCATAAGAATCGTCACCTATTTGTCTTAGCTGAAACCTCTATGAGCTATCAAGAGCGACTGGATAGAGAAGTGCAGCAGTTGATTCAACAAGCACTGCGAGAACATAGCTTTTTCAAAAAAGTTCTATTTTTGTCTCCAATTATGTTGGAGCATAAGAATCATCACATATTTGTCTTAAAAGCATTGCTACACAGCTTAAGAAGTCAAGCAAGTTCCATCACCAGTCTAATTTCTTTAGCAGAGCAGCTACCGGGTAGTTTGAAAGAAAACAACTTAGGCAGAAATCTTTGCCCTTATTACTACGAGGCTCTCAAAACTACAGAAGCCGACATTATAAAGAATATCGAAAAGTTTTCCCAAAAATATGAAAGTTTGGATATAGCTAATGCCACACCAGAGGTTGTCAGAATACATTTTATCAGATGGTACAACATGATTCTCAAGTGTGACTGCTATGATAAATGGCGTAGCGGTAAGAACAAACCAAACTCAGTGAGTTTAAATGAACCTCTTGGGAAAGATGGCGGAACAACAAAGGGAGAAAATATCGGTGATACTAATATTCTTCCTCCCCTCGAACAAGCAATTTTTGATGAAAATAAACGCCAGAAACAACTACTACTAGATTATCTTAGACAAGACCCTGACCAGACATTACACAATTGCGGTTCTAAAAAATATCCTGATTGCAACTGTTGGGAAATTTGCAAAAGATATTATTTGCAAGAACCTCCAGAAAAATGGGAGGAAATTCCCAAAGCTTTAAATGTTCCGTATGGAACTCTTACACCTCATTGGTATAGAAAATGTATACCTTTGTTAAGAGATATTGCTAAGAAATTCGGATTTGATGCGGAGTAAAAATTATGAATAGCACAATGAATCATTACTTTACTATACACTTAGCTCAAAAAGCGTTTGAATATGCACATAAATTTGCTGCACAACAAGCATCAGCAGAAAAAGCAAGGCAAGTTTATCTAAATACTTTGGCGGTTTCTGCTGTCAACGAATTTGTGCAAGAAGAACTGGGTTTTAGCACAGATTTGCAAGCAGGAGATAGCTGGAATCCGGTTGTGCGACTAGTTCATGATGTGGCGGATTTAGTTATCCCAGATTTGGGAATATTGGAATGTCGCCCGATGCAGCCAGAAGATAGAATAATTTCTCTACCGCCAGAAGTGCGAGAAAATCGGATTGTCTATGTGGCGGTTCAATTTTATGAGCAATTGAATAAGGTGAAACTACGAGGATTTCTCCCAGCCGTTGAGTTGGGTAAATATCCAGAAGAAATTGAGATTAGCCAGCTACAACCAATTGAAGAATTGATAGATTACTTGTATCGATTAGAAACGGCAATTTCAATTTTATTACCGGAAATAGAAGAGGTAGAAGAAAACGTACGGAAGATACTGCAAAGGAAATCAATTGCAGAAATCGCCGCACAATTGGAACTTGTTTATCGGACTTATGATCAGAGCGATTGGTGGAATGAAGGGGGAAAGGTTTTAGCTGGTAGTTCCTCTGGTGCAGGGGGAAGTACGCGTGAAAGCGGGTTAAAAGGCGGGTTTACGCGAGATGTTTCTGATGTTGAAGTTGAATTGAGGGATTTGGCTGAGGAGTTGTTGGAGAAGTTAGCAGAATTTTGGGGAGATGCTGCATAAATGGCGTTGGGGAAAACGATTGATTTTTAGAAGTAGAATTTAGCCAGGGAAAAAGAACAATGGATGAACAACGCCAGCAAGCTTATATCAATCTGATTCAAGCCTTACTCAACTGCCCCAGTGATGAAGAACCAGCTATATTAAGGGCTAATCAAGACTTGATTGATCAAGGCTTGGTACAGATAATGAAAGCGGTAGCCACAATGATGGCAGAAAACGGTAATACTAACGCAGCCCAGTTTTTGCAGAGTTGGGCAACACAACTGACTGCGTTGATAGACAGTACACCAACCGCACAAGATTATTATTCCTTTTTGATGCAGGTACTTCAAGCAACTGCAGAAAGCGACGGTAATCCGCAAGTTGTATATCCGTTGCTGGAAGCAAATCTAGATAAACTGGATGATAATTTTATCCAATTATTCCCAGCATGGGTAACAGAAAAATTGGCAACAGTAGAGTCAGGACAAGATGAATTTATTGCTACGATTATTTTTAACTTCTGCGGGCTTATCCAGAATTTTCACTTAAGCAAAAGGTCGTTAAATATAGATATAGCTATTACTGGTTATCTGTCAGTGCTGTTAGTTTTTACTCGTGAAGCTTTTCCTGTTGATTGGGCAAGGACTCAATACAATCTGGGAATTGCTTACAGTGATAGAATACGGGGATATAAAGCGCAAAATTTAGAATCGGTAATCGATGCATATCAACAAGCTTTGTTAGTTCACACTCATGAAGCTTTTCCTGTTGATTGGGCAATGACTCAATACAATCTGGGAGTTGCTTACAATAACAGAATATGGGGATATAAAGCGCAAAATTTAGAATTGGCAATCGATGCATATCAACAAGCTTTGTTAGTTCACACTCATGAAGCTTTTCCTGTTGATTGGGCAAGGACTCAATACAATCTGGGAGTTGCTTACAGTGATAGAATAAAGGGAGATAAAGCGCAA